>CANQXC010000055.1 GCA_947627785.1 uncultured Clostridia bacterium
CAAAAAATAGTAGCACAAATCAAGAAAGAAATTTAAAGAAAATTCAAAGTGAGTATAATAATGTTGGCGATTTAAATACGGTTTATGAACAACAGAGGGAAAAAATGAATAAATAACAAAAATTTCTATGGACATATTTTTTAACATATTGTATAATATATTTGTAAAAAAAATAGCAAAATATGAGGGGAGGAAAAGTCTTGGTAACTGGAAATAATAATTATAAAACAATTAGTGAAGCTTTTGCTGAATTACAACAAGCGCGTGCACAATATGAAATTGATAACAATACCAAAAAAACTAAACATCATAAAGCTAAGAAAAAAAGTTATGATGTATATTACTCTGGCTCAATTCCAGAAAAAACAAAGAAAAATAAAGCAATAAACCAGGACAGGCTTTCTTTTAAAGAATGGATTAGATATAGAATAGATAAATTAAGATATGATAGAAAAGAAATTAGAAAATTAGCACTTATTACAACAGGAGTATTTGGAGTTTGTATAATGTTAATTTCTACAAATTACATATTTGCGCAATATAATAAAGAAGAGGAAATAAAACAAAAAATAGCTACTAATGTATTTGAGACAAATAATGAATCATTAAATATTCAAAAAATAATAATAGAAAATGTAGAAATTACAAAATCGAAAACAATAGTTGAAGATGAAGAAAGAGAATTACCTTTCAATGTAAAAAAACAAGAAAATCCAAATTTACCAAAAGGTGAAGAAGTAACTGTTCAAGAAGGAGTATTTGGTAAAAAGTTAGTAGATTGTATCAAAAGCTATGAAGATAATAAATTCGTAGGAGAAAAAATAACTAATGAAGAGGTAGTTTTAGAGCCAGTAACAGAAATAATAGATGTTGGAACATCAGAATTTTTAGCAAAATTCAAAGTACATTTAGGAGATAAGATGTATGTAACAAAGAATGTTAACCTAAAGGAAAAAGCAAGTGATACAGCAAATAATTTATGTATAATCTTAGAATCATTAGATGTAAAATTAGTAGAATTATCTGATACTTGGTGTAAAGTTGAATATGAAAACTATACAGGATATGTAAAAGCAGATTCTTTAACATCAGAAGCAATTACACCAGGAATAGGAGAGAAGAGTAGAAAACAAAAATTATATGCAACTTTAGATGCAAATATGGATTTAACAAAACCTAGTGGATTAACATTAGAAGATTATAAGAAAGTTCTTACTGGAAATTCTTCAGATGTAAATAAAATAATAGAAAGTAATGCAGAAAACTTCTATAATGCTGAGCAAAAATACAATGTAAATGGAATATTCTTAGCATCTATAGCAATACATGAAAGTGCATGGGGAAGTTCAAAAATATCTAAGGATAAAAAGAATTTATTTGGATTTGGAGCTTATGATAGAAGCCCTTATGAGTCAGCTAATACATTCGAGGATTATGGTGAAGGAATAGAAACAGTTGCAAAATATTTGGCAAAGAATTACTTAAATAAGGCAGGAACAAAAATTTATGATGATGAAAAAGCTACAGGTACATATTATAATGGACCAACAATTTCTGGTGTAAACACAAGATATTGTACAGATAAAGACTGGTCAACAAAGATATTTAAGTATATGGACATGCTATATAGTAGATTATAGAAAATTGAAAAATTCGGTCAATAGTTTATGGATTTTCCTGTTCGTTGGCCGTATTTTTCAAATTTTAAGGAGTTATATATGAAAATTAGAGTGAAAAATGAGAAAAAAGCGGTAATTATTTCTTTTGTTTTTTTATTTACTGTAATATTTGGATATTGGTATTTAATATTTTCTCCAATGCTAAGGAATATGCAATTTGCTAATCAGGCGTATGCATTTGTTGTAGGCAATGAAGAGCCAATTTTCAAAATAAAGGAAATTATTTTATATAGTAGTGCTTATGCTGTAGACAAAAGTGAAGGAGAAGTATTAAAAGATTTAGACATACATCAATTTACAGATATATCTATTTCTATAGATAATAAATCTTATATTTCAGATCTTAGTAATAAAAACACTGTTAGTGAACTTTATATAGATAATATAAAAATAACGAAAAATTCTGACAAAGGTAAGGCAATGCTAAATTATAAAAATCCGTATTCTTTTGGAAAGTTCCAAGATAGTAATGAACAAAGTGATAGAATAGATTTCAATATTTTACACACAAATGCTGATAATGCAAATAATGATTTTTCTTCACCAACATTTTTTACAGATTGTTCTAATCCTATAACTTTAGGGTATTTGAATAAAAATATTAAAACTAATGATGAAATATTAAAAAGTAATGAAAAAATTGATTTTAATGGAAAACTTTTAAAGATTTCTAATGTACCTATAGAGGATATTTCTTATAATTTGAATTTTCAAATTCATTTAAAAAATAGTTTAGAGGAGTCTTATGTTTATGCTGTGGATTTGAATGTGCCTCTTGAAGACAGTAATTCTAGTATTTATGATGGATATATTTTTAAGGTAATGCATAATCAATCTAAGTCATATTATTTTTTGAAGGAAAATTAGAGTTTTCGACATTATTTATTAAAATAAAAAACACAAAATGATATAAAAAATAAAAAAATAAAAATATATATCACAAAAAGTAAAAAACTTTTTAATAATAGCTTACTAAATAAGACAAAAAATACAAAGGACAAGTAGTAAAATAGGCATATAAAAAGTTTAAGAGGTGATAAGGATGTTTCAAAACATAGACGGAGTAGTGGCTGATGGAGTTAATTACTCAAAAAAGAAGGTAAAAAAATTAAATATATTTTCAAATGTATTTGAACTAAAAAATATTGCAATATATTTAATAACTCTAATGGTATCTATGGTAGGATTAGGAGGGGATTTGTCTCCATTTAGCATAAGCATCTTTGCAGCATGTTTTGCAAATGCAATTCCATTATTAGGTGTTGTTATTGTTACATTAATTGGAACTGGTATAAAGTATGGACTAGCAGGTTTACTTGCTTATATGTTAACAGCATTAGTTATGATTGCTACATTTTTTATTATGAAACCAAGGTATAATGAAGAAGAAAGAAATGAAAAAGTAAAGATTGCCAAAAATGTATTTATTTCTGCCTTTTTAGTGCAGCTGGCAAAAATGATGATTGCAGGATTTTCTATATATGATTTTTTAGTTATAATTACATTTTCTATTGTAGCTGTAGTATTTTACAAAATATTTGTAAATTCATTAGTGGTATTACAGGATTTTACAGAAAAAAGAGCATTTTCAATAGAAGAAGTAATTGGCTCAAGTTTGTTAATTGCAATAGCCGTAAGTTGTTTGGGAGATTTAAGCATTTTTGGATTTGGAATAAGAAATATACTAAGTATTTTAATAGTTATGTTTTTAGGGTGGAATAATGGAATTTTGGTTGGTACTACTTCAGGAGTTACAATTGGCGTAACCATAGGAATTATAGCCTCTACAGAGCCTATAATGATAGCAGCTTATGCAATTTCGGGAATGGTAGCAGGAATTTTAAACAGATTTGGAAAGCCTGGTGTAATTATTGGTTTTTGTTTAGGAAATATAGTATTAGCATATGTTTCAAATGGGTATACAGTAGAGTTAATACATTTTAAAGAAATATTAATTGCATCAATTGGTTTATTGGCAATACCTAAAAATATACATATTGATATTGAAGAGTTTATGCAAGATGGCTCAAGATTGTTGCCAGTATTTAATAATAGAGGTTTAAATAGAAGTAAGGAAGCGGCAGAAAAGTTAAATAATGTTTCTGAATCTATACAAGAAATGGCTAAAATATACAAACAGGAAATATCTAAAAAAGAAAATAACAGTAATGACTATGATAATAATAAAAAAATCTTTATAACAGAATTATTGGATTGTTTGGAACCATATAAGGATAATATATTATATGATGATTTATCAAATACAGATGGAAAAATACTTGAAGATATTTTTCAATATGTAATGGACAAGCAGGAAATAGATAAAGAAAATTTATTAAAAATATTTGCAAAAAATAATAGTTATATTGTAGATTCGAAAGATAAAGATATAAGTGTACGCCTAGAAAATAGCATAAATCAAGCAATAAGAAGTATAAATATGGCATTTAAATTGAGTAAGACGAATTTTGTTTGGATGAAAAAAATAGAAGAAACAAAACAAAATATGGAAGCTCAATTAAGTAGTGTGTCTAAAGCTATTTCTGGAATTGCCAAAAATATGGAAGATGATTTGAAAAAAGAAGTTGAATTTGGCGAAGAGAAAAAGCAGATAATAGATAAGTTAAAACTAAAGAGTATAGATGCCGAAGAAATAGCAATAAAGAGGAATGGCAGATTTATTGTAGAAATTTACTTGAAAAATAATCAAGAAGAAATTGATAATGTTCAAATAGAAAATATTCTATCAAGTGTATTAAATGAAAAAGTTGTAATAAATGAAGATGCATGTATTGGAAATAAAATAAGTTTTATTTCTGATGATAAATACATCATGGCTATTGGAATATTTCAGGTGATTGTATGATAAATACAAGATTAAATGATGGAAAATATTTAATTGCCATAAGTGATGGAATGGGTTCTGGGAAAAAAGCAAATGAAAGTAGTAAACAAGCACTAGATATGTTAGAAAGTTTACTTATGAATGGATTTGATAAAAATACTTCAATGGAGCTAATAAATACTACATTATTAAATAAAAATGAAGAAATTTTTGCTACACTTGATATTGCAATAGTTGATTTATATGCTGGAACTGTTGAGATGATAAAAAGCGGAGCATGTCCAACATATTTTAAAAATAATAAAAAAGTACAGATAATAAAATCTAAATCATTACCAGCAGGAATGATAAATGATATTAAATTGGAAATATTTGAAAAAGATATTGAAAATAAAGAAATAATGTTAATGTGTACAGATGGAATTCTAGATTCAAATGTTGAATATAAAAATAAAGAACTTTGGGTGAAATATTTATTAGAAGACATAGAAACAGATAATACTAAAAAAATGGCAAATTTGTTATTAAATGAAGCTATAGATAATAATTATGGAACTCCTAAAGATGATATGAGTGTATTTGCATGTAAATTTAGAGTAAAAGAGTAATATAATAAAGAATATAGTTAAATAGAAAATAAACTATATTCTTTATTAGTTTCTATATAACATAACATTACACAGGTTAACAAAATTAGTAAACGACTAAAAGTAAAAAAACTGTCGAAAGATGCGACGGAAAAAGCTTGCAAAAGATTTAAAATAGTATTATATTATTTTTTATGTAAAAAAAGTTAGGGGGATAAGAAGTGAAAATATTCTTTGGAGAAGCTTTTATTGATAAAGAGGTCTTAGAAGATGCAGGAATAAACAATCCAATTAAACTAGAATATTACAAAAGAATAAATGAAGAAGAGTTAACACAAATAGATAAAGCAAAGTATGGAATTAGTATTGTAAAAACAGAATTTGCAGATGAGAAAGCAAAAGTAGAGGAAAGAGGCATTAAATATTTAACAAATGATGAAAAAAGAGTTGATTTTATGCTAAAAATGTTTAAGGAGAACAATGTTACACCAATAGGATTAGATGATGTTATTTGTGATTTCTCAAATAAATATTATAAAAAGTCTTGCAAAATAATGAAAAGTGAACTAAAATACTATAGAAAAAATTAAATAAAAACTTTTGTTATCAAATATTTAAGAAAGGTGTTATCTATAATTGATAACATTAAGGTATAAAAAACATGGCAGATAAATTAATAATAGTTGAATCACCAGCAAAAGCTAATACAATAAAAAAATTTTTAGGAGGAA
>CANQXC010000056.1 GCA_947627785.1 uncultured Clostridia bacterium
GACCCGGATCGGGCTCGAACCGACGACCTCTAGCGTGACAGGCTAGCGTTCTAACCAACTGAACTACCGGGCCAAAAAAATGGTGGGCGCAATAGGGCTCGAACCTATGACCTCCTGCTTGTAAGGCAGATGCTCTACCAGCTGAGCTATGCGCCCGTCCGTTCAACGAATATAAGTATACAAGATTTTTTTTCATCTGTCAATACTTTTTTGAAAATTTTTCACTTTTTTTGGAAAATTTATATTATATCATCTATTACTATTTGTTCATTTTCATCTATTTTGTATTTTGGAAGTTCTGGCAACTCATCTAAATTTGAGATTCCAAATGTTTTTAAAAATTCTTGTGTTGTTTTGTAGGTTGTAGGTTTCCCTGGTAAATCTGATTTTCCTGCATCTTCTATTAAATTATATTCTAATAATTTATATATTGTTGCATCTGAATTTACCCCACGTATTGCTTCAATTTCTGCTCTAGTTATTTTAGGGTTATATGCAATTATTGCAAGTGTTTCCATTGCTGCATTTGAAATATTTGGCTTTACTCTATTATCAAACATAGGATATATGTAATCATAATATTCCTTTTTACTACATAATGTATATCCATTTTCTACTTTTACTATTTCTATTCCTCTATTTCCATTTTTATATTCTTCTTGCATATTTTGAATTATTCTTATTATGTCTTCTTCTGGTAATTCAAGAGCCGTAATTAATTCTTTCATTTCTACTGGTCTGCCACATGCAAAAAGTATAGCTTCTATTATTGATTTTGTTTTATCTATTTCCATTTCTTATTTTCTCCTTCAATGCCTTGTTTGTATTTTACTTTATACTATCTAATTAATTAAAATTACCATTAATTAATTCACAATAATTTTTAACTCTATTTATTATATAAAATCACATTTTCAAAAGCCTTTATTTTTTTAATTTCTTAGTAATCTTTTCATCTCTTAATTCTACTATTCTTTCCATTAATTCAGTGGTTAATCTTGTTGCGATTTCTTTATCTTTTACTTCTTCTTTATATTTTGAATAATCAATTGGTTTTCCTATGTTTACAACTACTTTTGTAAACGGCTTAAAACTTCCTTGAATTCCTATAGGTATTATTGGTTTTTCTGCTGTTGCTGCAATAAGTACTGCTCCATTTTTTGCCTTTTTGCCTTTTTCTAAACCATGTCTAGTTCCTTCTGGAAACATTAACAATAATTCATTATTTTTTAGTAATTTTAATGATATTTTTATTGCTTGCAAATCAGCTTTTCCTCTCTTTACAGGGTATATTCCAAATATATCTGCAAGCCAACATACGAACTTATTTATAAATAATTCTTCTTTTGCAAGTACATTTACTTTTCTTTTGAACATTGCAACTATTACTGCACTATCCAAATTATGAACATGATTTGGGCAAAGTAATGCCCCTGTATCCTTTGGCAAATTTTCTTTTCCTACTATCTTTGGTCTATATAATATTAATGCAATTATCTTAAATATGAACTTTATAAATTGTCTCATTTCTTTTTACTTTCCTTTCTTTAATTGCAAATATATTTAAAAATGTTTATTTTCTTTTTTCATTTATTATTTTAACTATTTTTTCTTCTACTTGTTCTATTGTTAAATTTGTTGTATCTATTACTATGCTATCTGGTGCTAACTTTAATGCACCAATTTCTTTTATCTTATCATTATAATCTCTCTTTCTTATATTATCTAGTACCTCTTCATATGTTATTTGCATTCCCTTTTCTTGCATTTCTAATAATCTTCTTCTTGCCCTTTCTTCTTCTGTTGCATCTAAATAAATTTTTACATCAGCATTTGGAAATACATATGTGCAAATATCTCTACCCTCCATTATTACATCTTTTCCCTCAGCCATTTTCCTTTGAAATTCTACCATCTTGTATCTTACCTCTTTTATTGAAGATACTGGTGATACAACTTGTGTTACATCTTTTTCTCTAATTCTTCTTGTTACATCTTCACCGTTTAAAAATACTTTATCTCCATTTGGAGTATTTTCAATTTCTATTAATATTTTATCTAATAAATCTATAACCTTTTGTTCATCTATAATTCCATTATTTATGGCATTTGCTCTTAAAGCAGCTAATGCTACACATCTATATGTACTCCCTGTATCTATATTTACTAATTTTAGTTTGTTTGCTATATTCTTTGTTACTGTTCCTTTTCCGCTTCCTGCTGTTCCATCTATTCCAACTATAAATCCCATTATTTTTCTCCTTCTACTTCTTGTTCATTTTTTTGAATACCTCTTGCAAGTATATCAACTGTTCCAACATTCATTGCTGTTAAATTTTCTATTTCTCTTACACATTTCTTTTTAAATTCTTGCAGAGCAGTTATAATATTAAATCCATATATCAATATAACCTCTATGTATATATTAACTCCTCCTGTTGTTTTTTCAATTCTAGTTCTATAAATTTTAGCTATTCCATCTACTTTATTTGCTAAATGCTCTATAATATCTTTTAATACTCCATCTGATATTGTATAATTTCCTAAATAACTAAATGTAGGTCTTATTATTGATTTTTCTGATATATATGGTTTTTGATTTTTTCCTTTAGATTTGAATATTTGCAAAGGATCTAATATATATCCTGAAAAATCTTTTTTTATCTCAAATGTAGGAACTGGTATAACATGCATTCCTTCTACTTGTCTCATTCTTTTTGCTTCTTCCATTTCCTGTTCTGTTGCTACATCTGTTATGTATATAGTTTTTACAAGTTCTGGAAGCTCTAAGTTTGTTCTTATTTTTGCAATCATACTGTCTGAGGTTCCTAATATAAGTAAACTTTCTGGTTTATATTTTCTAAATGCTTTTTTTATCTCCTCTGCTTTTGTTTGGTCTAAAAATAATGCTCCTTTTACTGTTTCTATCTTAGTTGGTGCTTTTTTAGCAGATTCTCCTGCAATAACTTCATTATCTTTTATAAGAAGACCATCATCTATAATATATCTAATATTATTTTCACTTGCTACCATTTGTGCTCTATAACTTTTCCCTGTTCCAGATGGTCCAACAAATGCATATACTTTTATTTTCGATTCTAATATTTTTTCAATTAACATGTTTAAAACTTTACCTCTTATATAAAATTAATTATTAGTATATCACAATATGAAAATATTTGCCACTACTTTCTAATAGAATTTTTGTTTATTTCTCTATATTGTGAATTGTACCTATATTATCTTATACCATGTATCTAAATTATAAAAAATGTTATACCAATTACCAGAAAAATCTCCTTTAATTTTCTTATTATGAAGTATTATATAAGTATTAAAATATAAACTTATAAATTGTAACTCATTATAATATTTATCTATTATTTTAGCATATTCCTCCTTTAATACTTCTTCATTTTCTATATTTTCTATCTTTAAAATTTCTTCTTTTATATTTTCGTCATTAAAATATATACTTATATCTGGCATTAATGGTACTGTTTGTCTTTTTAAAATCATATCCGCATTTTTATTTAAATAATTTTGAATAATTATTTCTATTCCTTTTGGTTCTAGTTCTTCTTTTATTATTTTCGCGATTTGTTTACTTTCATCATTTGGACTTATAGATAATGTAAGTCTTACTCTTCCTAAATTTTGTATATCTCCATTCTCATTATTTTCTTTATTTAAATAACTCCCATACTCCAATGGAAACTCCACATTTATGTATCTTCTTTTATATAAATCATATATCAATTTATCCTCATTTAAATTATCATTTATTAGTTTCCTTATATCTATGTTCTCTATGTTTTCACATGATATATAATAAAATTCTCTACCTGTAATTAATGTTTCCTCAAATCCTATATTTCCTATATAATCTTCATAATTTACATTTTTTGTTAATATTATATCTACATTTTCTCTTGTAAAATTATTATACAATTCTGTTATTCCTTTATATATTTTTACTACAATTTTTCTCTCATCACAAGAAAGCTCTATTATTTCTTCATTTATAGAATCTATCTTATATTTCCCAGAGCCTATTGGTATCCTCTCATTATATGTACTTGCTTGTACTATCGGGAAGCATAAAAAATACTCAAAAAAATTTACTGGTTCTATCATGTGAATTTTAAATGTATTTTCATCTAACTTTTCAATCTTTTGAATTTTATCTACATTTTCTTTATATATTGAATCTGTTTGTTTTATTGTTTCTATGGTAAATTGAATATCTTCAATCTTTATTTTTTCACCATTTTGCCATTTTTTTTCCTCGTTTATTTTTACTATATATGTTAGTTCATCTATTTTTGACCACTCTTCTGCTATTGCTGGTTTCATCTTAAAATCCATTGTAATATCTAATAATGGTTCGTATAATAATTTTGTTATATATTGAACCTCTAAACTCTTTGTTAATAATGGATTTATTGTATCATATTCTGTAATTCCTATATTTATATCTCTTGTAGTTCTTGTCTCCCTATTTTCTTCATGTGATTCTTTTGCTTCTTCTCTATCTTTTATATATATTATATATATTCCTGCAACTATTAGTATTATTATTACAATTATAAACGTGTTTTTTACATATTTTATGTTCATAATAAATACATTTTCCTTTCGTCGCTTAATTCCATTCTACAATTAATGGTAGGACTTTTTTTAGCCCTACCATTATAATTTATGTTATTTCCTTGATTCTATTATAAGTTTCATACCCGTTCGGTTTTCTCCTTCAACCTCCACTTCTGCAAATGCAGGTATACATACTAAATCTACTCCTGCTGGTGCAACAAATCCTCTCGCTATTGCTACTGCCTTTACTGCTTGGTTTAGTGCTCCCGCACCTATTGCTTGCATCTCCGCTTTGTTATTTTCCTTTACTAGTCCTGCAATTGCTCCTGCTACTGAATTTGGATTTGATTTTGATGAAATTTTTAAAATCTCCATATTTTTCCTCCTAAAAATATTATTTGTAACGTTATTTTTTATTTCATTTGTTACTCTATATTTATATTATATTTTTTATGTTTTGTCTATATAATTCTGGAAAAATCTGGAAATTTTCATCGCAAGATATTACATTTTTCGACATTTTTTTACATCTTAACTCTATTTATCCTATTTATTCGACAATTTTCGTCATTTATATCTAATATGCAACCTGTTAAAACTACTTCTTTATCTTCACTTACCTTATATCTTTCTGGTAACGTTGTTGTAAATCTTTTTACAGAAGCAGCAATTTCCATGCCTATAACTGATTTTTTTGGCCCTGTCATTCCTATATCTGTAATATATCCAGTACCTTTTTCTAGTATTGTTTCATCTGCTGTTTGAACATGAGTATGAGTTCCAAAAACAGCGGTTACTTTTCCATCTAAATAATATCCCATGGCGATTTTTTCTGCAGTTGCTTCTGCATGAAAGTCTACTATTATTATATTTGCTTTATTTTGTAGTTCTTTTAATATTTCATCCATTTTTAAAAATGGATTTTCTGATAGTATTCCAATGTCTACTCTTCCTATTAAATTTACTACAGCAATCCTTTTTCCATTTACTTCTCTTATGGTGTAGCCTTTTCCTGGAACTCCTACTGGATAATTTGCAGGTCTTACAATTTGTTCGTCTTCAATAAAATTAAAAATTTCTTTTTTGCCCCAAGTATGGTTACCCATGGTTACAACGTCTACCCCTACTTTTTTTAAATCTTCATATATTTTTAATGTTATTCCCATACCATCTGCTGAATTTTCCCCATTAGCTATTATAAAATCAATATTATTTTGCTTTTTA
>CANQXC010000057.1 GCA_947627785.1 uncultured Clostridia bacterium
ACTCCGGTTTTATATCCATAAGATTTTGTATAGATTCTCTGGATTTACCCTCTGCATATTCTTCAAATAATTCCCCTATTTGGAAAAATAGCATTACAGCAATTGCTTCTGGACATTCTCCCATAATAAATGCCCCAATACTTGCTATACTCATTAAAAATTCTTCACTAAATATTTCTCCTCTTCTAATATTTTCTATTGCTTCTAATAGTACCTCATAAGCTACTACTAAATAACTTATTAAAAACAACCCCATTTTAAGCCATGTTATATTAAAACACAATGCACTTATTAAAAATATTATACTTATTACTATCTTTATTATATCTTTTTTCATATCTTCACTCTTTTCCTTAAAAAATATCATTAGTTTTGTTTATATTAATTTATATACTTTTAGCAATTTTTTTCTACACTTTATTCTCTTATTACATATTATTAATTGTGTGTATAACACCTTTTTCAATTATCTCTTTCACACAATTATCTGATAATGAATAATATACATTTTTGCCTTCTTTTCTAAACTTAACTAAATTTGCTTCTTTTAATATTTTTAATTGATGAGATATTGCTGATTTTGTTACATTTACTAATACAGCTAAATCACATACACACATCTCTGATATATCTAAAGCCCATAAAATCTTTAGCTTTGTACTATCACTAAATATTTTATAAAATTCTGATATAACTGATATCCTTCTATCTTCTGGTATTTGCTCTTTTACCGCTTCTACTATCTCTTTATGTATAACATTGCAGTCACACATTTCAATTTTACATACCATATTTTCTCACTCCTTTGTTACAATAAAACAATTGAATACACATTCAACTAACTATATTATAGTTGAATGTGTATTCAATTGTCAATAGATTTATAAAAAATTTTTAAATATCTGTATTTTCTATTGCTTCGTTAATTGCTCTACTTACTTTAAATACAAAATCTATTATATCGTAATATTTTTTTAGCATATTGTAATCTAAAGCCTTTTTTAACATTTTTGGTTCAAATACCTCTCCTGTATGAAATCTTATATATATACTATTGTTTTTTATTGTAAGTTCATATTGTATTTTGCTTTCTCGTATAAAATTTATCATAAGATCCATTACATCTGATGTTAATATTTGCATTGCAATTATCTTATTTTCTCCATAAACATCAAAATATTCTTCAAATTCTGATGAATCCATTTCTATTTTTGTTTTTCCTTTAAATACTTTCCCTAGTAATCCTTTATCTGAATGTATTTTTAGTGTAGTTGTTATATCCTTAGCACACTCAATATATCCAAATATTCCATGAAAAATTGTATATGTGGTTCTATGTCCCTCGGAATCTTCACTCTCACTTTGAGTATGAACCTCTGCCATACTTAGTGCATATTTTCCATCTAATTTACCGCTTATTGAATCTTCAGAACTGTATAAATCAAACCATTCAAAATCGCCTTGCCTATATAAATTTGCTCCGATTCCATTCTTAGGATTAAATGTCAAATTTTCGTCAATGTTTTTTACAAATGGACTAATAATTTTTTCTTTAAATAATAATGCATATTTTTGTCTATTTACAGTTACTCCTATTATTAACATTAAAAAACATATAAATATTATAATTGGTGTTAGCATTGTCATCATTGAAAATGTATTATTCTTAAAACTTAAAAAGTATGAACTTACTATTAAAAATATTAAAATCAATACTACCACAGTTATAATTAACATTTTTCTTGATTTACTTTTTCTTAATTTTTCCAATTCCTCATAATTTTCATTATATATTTCTTGGTATACATCATTAAAACTTTTCATACTATTTCTCACCTTCATTATAGGTATTTATCTTGTTTGTATAATATATTAACTTTATTCTATAAAAACTTTTTTATTAAATCTTTTATATCATAATTAATTCATTTTATAAATCAATATTAATATTATCTTTAGCTTTTACATCTTCTACTTTGAACAATTTTTCTTCCTTAAAATTAAACATATTAGCAATTATATTACTTGGCACTACTGATATTTTTGTATTATATGCAGTTACTTCTGCATTGTAAATTCTTCTTGCTGCTTGTAATTGGCTCTCTAATTTAGATAATTTTTTTTGTAATTCTAAATATTGCGTGCTTGCCTTTAAATCTGGATAATTTTCTATATATGCAATTAACCTATTACATTCATTATTTAAATTTTCTGCTTCTGTTAAACTTTTTGTGTTCATGTAACTTGTTCTCATTTCTGCTATTTTTTCAAAAAGGCTACTTTCATGTTTAGTATATGCCTTTACACACTCAACTAAATTTGGTATTAAATCAAATCTTTGAGTTAAATACACATCTATTGTAGAATACGCCTGCTGTACCTTCTTTTTAGATTTTACAAGCCCATTGTACTGAATTAAAAATATTAAAAATATTATTACTATTATACCTATAACATATTCCATATTCTTTACCCTCTTTCATTCATATTTGTATATTCATTATATATTATTTAAAAAATATTGTCTATATATTTTTTTGAATTTATGTTATAATATATATTAATTTGTCGAAAAAAGTGTTTAATATAAATAATTTATATCAAAATTATTTATACTTAAAGATTTTAATCTACAGCTAATGTAAAAAGTTTAACTTTTTATTTTTAATATTTAGGAAGGAAGAAAATTTATGTATAATTTTTTTGATTATTTTACGGATATTCCAAAAGACCAAGTTTTTCAAAACTTTAGTCTTGAACATATTATATCAATTACTATAAGTTTTGCTACTATTATTTTATGTTTGATTTTAATAAAAAAATTATCTCCTAAAAAACAAAATATATTTATAAAAATTTGTGCTATATTAGTACCAATTTTGGAAATTTCACATAATGTTTGGCTATATATTGTTGCTGATGCTGGTATTTTGCAACTTTTATCATTGCATCTTTGTGGTTTGCAAATGTACTTTATACCACTTGCTGTATTTACAAATATTCTTGTATTTAAAGATTTTGTATTTGCAAGCTCAATTTTAGGAGGATTTTTTGCTACAATATTTCCTTCTGGTGTTGCTGGTGCTTATCCTATATGGCATTTTCAAACAATACAAACTCTTATATATCATGGATTATTAATATTTGTGCCAATTGCCATAATGCTTACAACTGATTATAGACCAACCTTAAAAAGATTTCACAAAGTCTTAGGTCTATTTGCTATAATTGTTGGTATAGATTTATTTGTAGATTTAAAATTTAATCAAAACTACTTATTCTTAGTAACATCACCAGATATGCCACTTCTTAGAAATATTCAATTAAATTATGGCACTTTTGCATATCTAATAGCTACTTTCTTTGCTTTACTATTCATTTGCGTGCTTATACATCTTCCTTTTGATTTAAAGAAAAAATTTGCAAAAAAGAAAGTTTAGAACTTTTATTATTACAAAATCCCTCCCCACTAACTTAGGTAAAAGATTGTGGGTGTATATAAAAAAATTTTTGTTTTAAAATAAAATGTCCCCCAATTATTAGCTTCAAGTCTAATAATTGGGGGGTTTTAGTATAATATTCTTATTCCTTGTTTTTTTGTTTCTTTTCTATTAAATCTTCTATCTCTTTTTTCTTTCGTTCAATTTTTTCTTTGCCCTCCTCTACTGTTTGCCTTATTCTTTTCCTTATAACATCAACATCTGGGAAAGCTGAAACCAATCTTCTTCCTCTCCAACTTTTGCTTATAATCTCTTTTACTTTCTTCGTTATCTCCTCAGTGCTATCTTTTGTTTCATTAGAAATCCTCTTAAATGAATGAATTATATTATATGAAACTGATACATCTACTATTAATAATACAACTATTGTTCCTGCTAAAATATGTAAAAAGAGTACTGGTAAATTAGTTAATGCATTTATAAGTGCTGGGCTTGCAAATCTTAAAATGAATTGTCCTATAACTGTAAATGGAACTAAAGTTTCCAAACATATTCTTCCATTTATATTAAATTTAAACCTTTTATAATCCCACCATCTTGCATGAAACAATTTCTCCATTATATAACTTGTAAAATATTCTAATGCTCCACATATACAAATAATTACTATTGATGATATCCATATACTATCCGCCAAACTTACATCATTAATTGTTTTCATAAAGTTTCCTAGTAATATAGTTATTGCAACTGCCCCAAATCCATATATTGGACAATATGGACCTATTAAAAATCCTCTATTAACAAATTTGTGCCTTTCTATTAGTCCAAGAATAACCTCCATTATCCAACCTATTACAGAATATACCATAAATAATATAATATATATTTCTAAACTTTTTAACATACTAAACTCCTTAAAACTTTTATTACATTCTTTACAAATATTTTAATTACCTTATTAAGCTAAATCCCTTCTCCAATAGAAAAGATATTGTTGTGCTAATCCTGCTAAATCTCCATATTGTTTCTTTGCAAAACCTTGAATTGTTTTTGGCTTCTGTTCTTCATTTTCAAAATATAACTCTGATATTACACGTCTTACCCATACATCTACTGGAAACACTTGATATTTCTTTAGTGAAAATAGCATTATGCAATCTGCAACCTTTGGTCCCACTCCTGGAATCTTTAACAATTCTTCTCTTAAAGTTTCCACATTATTTTCATTTTCTAACTTTACCAAATCGATTTCTTTATTTAAAGTTTTTTGCACAGTTTCATATACTCTTACATCTCTAAACCCTAAACCTAATTTTCTAAAATCTTCTATACTTGCATTTGATAGTTCTTCTGGTGTTGGAAATGTATAATATTTTTTACCTCTAAATTCTATTTCCTTTCCATATTGTTTAGCTAATCTTTCTATTATTCCTTTTATTCTTGGTATATTATTATTTGCTGAAATTATAAAAGAAATTATTGTTTCCCATAAATCTTGATTTAAAATTCTAATTCCTTCACCATATTTTATGCTATTTGCTAAATAATTATCTATTTTAGATAATCTATTTTTAATACTTTCATAATCTTGATCTAAATCAAAATAATTTATACATTCTTCTTTAATATCTCCTTCACAAATTCCAGAAAATATAATTTGATTTTTTTCTTCTTTTACATTTATTACATTATTTTTAAATATTCCTGTATAATTATTATCTTCTTCTTTATTCCATCTAAAGCATTGCCCACATTCAAATATATGTGTACTATTAAATGAATTCTGGTTTTCTAATATATATTTTTGTTCCATTCTAACAAACATTCCTTTCTTAGAACCAGCCTAGTATGAAAAATAAATATTGTAAGGCAATTTTTCATACTATAAGCAACTTTACTTTTATATAATACTCTATTTTTGCTTAAATGTAAATAGGCTTTATATAATCTTATAATTTATAGTTAAGATAAGAATCCCCAAATTATTTTAAATATTGTAGGTGCCACTAAACCTTGTTATTCCATAATAAAACTCTCTAAGAAAGTATATATAATAAAAAAATTCTTGAAATTTTTACTTTTTTTTAAAAAAGTATTGACAAGTTTAAAAAAATACTTTATAATAAGTTCTGCGTTCAGGAAATGCTCCCTTAGCTCAGTTGGTCAGAGCAACCGGCTCATAACCGGTGGGTCCAAGGTTCGAATCCTTGAGGGAGC
>CANQXC010000058.1 GCA_947627785.1 uncultured Clostridia bacterium
TTATTACAATTTGCACAAATGGCTAATGTATATTTACAAAAAATATATAATATAAAAAAACCTGCAATAGGATTATTAAATATAGGAACTGAAGAAACAAAAGGAAATGATTTAGTAAAAGAAAGCTATAAATTGTTAAAAGAAGAAGCAGAACATTACGGAATAAATTTTGTAGGTAATATAGAAGGAAGAGAAGCTTTTTCAGGAGAAATAGATGCAGTTATAACAGATGGATTTACAGGAAATATATTCTTAAAAACAGTTGAAGGTTTAGGAAAACTAGTAAAAAGAAGCTTAACAGAGAGTTTAAAGAAAAATGTGTTTAGTATGATAGGATCATTGCCTGCTATGCCAGCAATAAAAAGATTTAGTAAAACAATGGATTATAAAGAATATGGTGGAGCATTATTCCTTGGTGTACAAAAACCTGTAGTAAAAGCACATGGAAGTAGTGATGAAAAATTATTTTATTATACTATAAAACAGGCTGAAAACTTTGCAAAAAGCGGAACTGTAGATATAATAAAAAAAGAATTTGAAAAAAATATATAAAAACTATTGACATTTTTTTAATCATATAATATCTTAATAGAGATGAAATTAATAGCTATTGAAAAAGGAGGTGTCAACTCATGAGTGCAGATGATATATTTGATAAAGTAAAAGAAATAATAATAGAACAATTAGGTGTTGCAGAAACAGCAATAACTTTAGAAGCATCTTTTATAGATGACTTAGGCGCAGATTCTTTAGATATAGTTGAATTAATAATGGCATTAGAAGAAGAATTTGATTTAGAAATTCCAGATAGCGATGCTGAAAAAGTAGTAACAGTAGGCGACGTTGTAGATTATATAAAGGACAATGTTTAGCAATAAAGGTTTAATACTGAATATTCCAGGACAGTTAATTTATTTATAATGTAGTAGAAATAAACTATGTCGTTGTTTTGTTAAACTCAATTTAAAAACCGGAAATGAATTTTACATACGTTTTCAGTTTTTAATTTGAGTTTTTAATTAGTTGTATTGTATTTTCTCAAATTATTCTTTCGATAGAAAGGGCAGTAGTTATGATAGAAAAAAATGTAGTAATTAAAGTAATAGAATGGATAGCTGTAATAATTATTATATTTGCTCTAATATTTATAACACTAATTATTATAAAAGATAAAGATTTAAGAGAGAATATATTAAATAAAGGTTTAGTTATAAAAGATATAAGTAATATTTTTGTTGATAATGAAAGTGTTTATGCATGTGTTGAAACGGCTAATTTTATTTTTGAAAAAGATTTATGGTGCATAGCAACAGATAGTGAAAAAACACCTGACATTGATGGTAACTGGCAAAAGATAATTGATAATAAATGTAATTTAAAAATTGATAGTGATGATAAATATATTTATATACGAGATACAAAAAATGTTGGAGTGAAAAATAACATATCTGATTATATTTCATGTATTGCAAAAATTGAAGTAAATAATGATATAAAACTTATAAAAGACGAAAGAAAGAAAATTAATGCAAATCCAATAATTATTGGCAAGCCAGATATGACTATTACTTATGCTAGTAAAGATGAAAATATAGCAAGAGTAGAAAATGATGAGATAATAGGTGTAAATGATGGTATAACAGAAATCTTAGTATCAGATAATTATGGTAATACTGAGATTATTAATGTGGAGGTAACATCACTTATAACTATGCCACAAATAAATAATAAAAAACCATTTATAAGTTATATGCAATATACAGAAGAAGAGGCTAAAATTTTAGACAATTATTTATTTTATCAAATTGATGAAGCTGGATACAAAACGCGTGCAGGTGTAGTTGCAGCTGCTAGATTTTTAACATTAGAGTTCCAGTATAGAATACCATATTTTGTAGAAAATGGTAGAATAACTCATTTTAACCATCAACGTCCTTATGCTGATGGAGAAGGAAGGTATTACCATAGAGGTTTATACTTATCTAAAGATAAATATGCAGATCTTGAAAAATCAGTTGCAGGTCCAATGATGTGGGGTGGATATATTACAGAATGGAGTACAGATAATGGAAAAATGAAAAATGGTTTAGATTGCAGTGGATTTGTATGCTGGTGCCTAATAAATGGAGGATTTGATATTGGTGATATAGGTGGAGGTTTAAGTGAAGGCTTACCTACATTATCAGATTATGGAGTTAGCCAAAAAATAACGATGGAACTATTGGAATCTAAGACAGTAAAAGCAGGAGACTTAATAGGATTAGATGGACATATAGGTATAATAATTGGTGTAGATGATGAACATGTATATGTTGCAGATACTTTATACTATACAAAAGGAACATGGGTAACAGAATATACATATAAAGAACTTGTAAATAGTTCATGGACAAATATTTATGACTATACTGAGATATATGAAAAAGAAGGCAATTATACTAATATGTGGTAAATTAAAATTGTTTGCAAAAAAAATGCTCTTATGATATAATTTTTTTATAAGAGCGTTTTTTTTATGTGTTATAAAAATCATAATAAAATTCATATTATAAAAATGAAACTTTATAATATGAAAAAAAGTATTATAAGAGAAATATTTATATTATTTACATTTTTTTTATTTTATGATATAATTTAAACATTATAATGGAGAAAAATATCAAAGTTTTACTTAAATAAGAAATAAGCAACATATACGATAGAATAAATAGTATAAAAATTAAATCTTAAAAGGAGGAAATTATGATAGCAATAGCATGTAATTGTAGTGGATATAAATTAAAAGAAGAAATAAAAAAATATTTAGAAGAAAAAAATATTTCATATAAAGATTTTGGAACATTTGATGAAAAAACTTTAGATGATCCAGAAGCGCTAAAAGAAGCTTGTAAATGTATACAAAATAAAAAATGTGAATCAGGAATTTTTATTTCTGGAAGTGGATTTGGAATGGCAATGTTTGCAAATAAATTTAAAGGTATAAGAAGTGTAGATTGTTTTAATGAAGATGGTGCAAAGCGTGCAAAAGCTCATTATAATGCAAATGTACTTGCACTTCCAGCAGAATTTATTAATATAGATACTGCAATTAATATTATAAGAGCATGGATTGGAACAGAAGTTTTAGGCGGAAGATATAGTGAAAGACTAGAAGTAATAGAAGAAATAGAGAATATAAATATGAAATAATAATGACTATTAAAATATCGGGGGTAAAAATGGATAACGCAATAGAATTCGGCATAGGATTCGTTTCAGGAAGACCAAATGTATGTAAAATTATTAATAATTATTATAAAAATATGATAGAACAATTAGAACGTACAGGAAGAAATGTAAACTTAACAATTTTTTTACTATATGACTTAAATTATCAGTATACTATAAGAACAGACTTTTATAGCATAATACCAGATGTATATAAAAATATTAAAATAAAATATATAACACCAGAGAATATAGAGGAAGAAAAGAAAAAATTAATATCAAGAAATAATTTTACAAAAGAAGAAGTTGACTTATTTTTAGGAAATGGACATGCTAAAGGTAGAAATACAGTAATGTATTATGCGTTAAAATGGAAAATTGATTATTTATTATTTTGGGATGATGATGAATATCCTGTTGCAACATTAAAAGAAGATGATAAATTAGTATGGATTCCACAAGATAATTTACTTAAACATTTAGAACATATTGACGATGCAGATATTACTATTGGATACCATTGTGGATACATTTCTCCAATACCATATGTAGAATTAGAAGAGGAAATATCGGAAGAAGATTTTAAAAATTACATAGAGGCAATTAGTAATGAGATAGTCTCATGGGATTCGGTAAAACATAAAATGATAGATAATAATGGAGTTACATTTTCAGAAAGAGATATTGCTGAAGGTAAAGGATTATATGAATTACAAGAAAAATGGGTATCAGGCTCTACATTATGTTTGAACCTAAATCATTTAGATAAAATACCAGCATTTTATAATCCACCGATGGCAAGAGGAGAAGATACTTTCTTTTCAACACTATTAAAGGATTCTAAAATATTAAAAATACCAGTATATCATTTTCATGATGGATTTTTAAAATATACAAGTATTATTAGAGGCAGATATCCTAAAAAGTTAAGAAGAATAAAGATAGAAGAAGAAAATATAGAAAGTAGATTTTTAAAAGCTTCAAAGGGGTGGATAAAATATAAACCATTATTTATGTATATACAAGATAAAGAAAGCTATAAAGAAAATATAAAGGAAGCGATTAATAAATTAGAAAAGAGTATACCTAAAATAAATAAATTATTTGATAGCGAGAATTTTACCGATTTAGTAAAAGATTTAAAAGAATATGATAAAAATGTAGAAAAACATTATAAAGAATATCTACAAACAAACGAAATTTGGAAAAGACTAAAAGAAATACTAAAATAAAGGGGTTGATTGCTATGAAAATAATTCCCTATGAACACAAATATAATGAAAGAATAAATGAATTCATATGTTCAATATTAGTTGAAGAGTTTGAATTTAGACATCATCAAGAAGAAATTTTATTAGAAAATAATAAAAGATTTATTGAAGGTGGAGGGAACTTTTGGATAGCAATTGACGATGAAGAAAATATTATAGGAACAATTTGCTTAGATAAAAAGGATGATAATATAGGTGAATTAAAAAAGTTATATGTGCATAACGATTATAGGGGCAAAGGCTTGGCTCATAAATTGTATGATGAATTAATAAGTTTTGCGCGTAAAAATAACATATTACGAATAGAATTAAGTACATATGCTATATTAGAAGCAGCCATTAAGTTTTATATAAAAAAAGGATTTAAAATAATACAAAAAGAATTAAAGCAAGATGATGCAGTATATTTCATACTTGACGAAGTATGAACTTAAAAATAAGGAGGACAAGCCATGAAAAAAAGATTTAGTGTAATAATATGCGCATACAACATCGAGAATTACATATCAAGAGCAATCGATAGTGTGTTAGAACAAACATTTGAAGATTATGAATTATTATTAGTAAATGATGGTTCAAAGGACAAAACTTTAAAAATATTAAAAGAATATGAAAAAAATAACAAAGATAAAGTAAGAGTAATTGATAACGGAAAAAACCTTGGATTAGGAAGATCAAGAAACATAGCAATAGCTGAGGCAAATGGTGAATATATAGTTCACTTAGATGGTGATGATACGTTATATGAGAAAGAAACACTAGCTAAAATAGATGAAACAATAGGACAGGAAAAAATAGATTTAATTTACTTTGGTGTGAAATATGTTGGCGGAGATAATAAAGCACATATTCCAAATGCAGAAAATTCAACTAGAGAAGCAAGAATAATATGTGATATGCATTTTGCAGTTGCAAGTAAAGTATGGAGAAAAGAATAATATTGTATTTATAGAAGATATGTATTATGAGGATATGGTATATTCAATTAAAGCTACAATTTTAGCAGAA
>CANQXC010000059.1 GCA_947627785.1 uncultured Clostridia bacterium
TTTTTGATTGTCCATTGGCTTTAATAGATAAAAGAAGAGAGGATAATAATGATAAGGCAGTGGCAACAAGTATAATCGGAAATATTAAAGGAAAAACAGCATTAATTTTCGATGATGAAGTAAGTACAGCAGGAACTTTAGTTGAAGCAGCTAATATATTAAAAGAAAATGGTGCAAAAGAAATATATGCAGGTGCATCACATGGTGTTTTAGTTGGACCAGCAATTGAAAGAATTAAAAATTCACCAATTAAAGAATTGGTAGTAACAAATACTATTCCAATTGAACCAGAAAAAATGATAGATAAAATAAAAGTAGTTTCAATAGCTCCTTTATTTGCAGAAGCAATAAAGAGAATAAATGAATCTAAACCTTTAGGAGACTTATTTGAATACGATAAATAGGTTGAAAATACTGAAAAAATATGGTATAATGAAATGTAAAAATTTTACAAAAAGGGGTTAAAATAATGAAAAAAAAGAGGCTTAAGAAGCAAAAACGGAAAAAAACAATAATATTAATTGTAATATATATATTATTGGCCGGAGCTTTTATAGCTCAAATTTATCTTTTCCATTCATGTGTTTATGAGCTAGATGTCTTACAAAAACAATACTACGAGACTAAAAGCGAACAAACCGAAAAAATTCCTGAAACGGAGGCAGAAACAGAAGAGGTTGAAGAAACAAAAAAAATTCCGCCATATTCCGAAGAGCTTGAAAAACTTTACGAAATAGGGGAAGGAAACTAAAACCCCTAAACAGAGGCAAGTAACAACTTAGCCTCTGTTTTCATATAAATAACAATATTCTTCTTGAATTTCCATTTACAATTTTATGTTCAAAATTGTAAATGGAGTTTTGCTAATTATTTCCAATCTTTTTTAATAGTTCATTTTTTAAATTCCACAAATCACTAGATAAATCCACAAAATATCTGTGAGGATTATTAAGACGCTTAACCTCATCCCATAAAGAATCTAATTCTTCTTTACGGTGTTTTGAAATTTCACTTAAAGAAGGAGAGTTATATACTAATTTACCTCCTTTAAAGATTTGTTCTTGCAAAGGTTTTACAATATAATTTACCAAAGTCTTTTTTCTCCAAGGGTTATTTGGATCAAATATAACATAATTTGAATCTGGAATTGTTTCATTATTTAAAGTTAAAACATCTGCTAATGCTTTTCCTGTATCCTTTGAATAAAATCTATAAACTTTTTTAAATCCAGGGTTAGTAATTTTTGTTGTATTTTCTGAAATTTTTATTTTTGGTATAATTTTATTGCTTTTTTCTATAGCACATAATTTATAAACTCCACCAAAAACAGGGTTACTTTTAGCAGTTATTAAATTTTCTCCAACACCAAATAAATCGATTTTAGCTCCTTGCTCTAATAGAGAAGAAATTAAGTTTTCATCTAAGGAATTGCTTACACAAATTTTGCAATCTGGAAAACCTGCTTCATCAAGAATAGTACGGATTTTTTTAGATAAATAAGCTAAATCTCCACTATCTAATCTTACAGCTTTTGGTCTAAATCCTTTTGGAACTAGCACCTCATTAAATACTTTTACAGCATTTAAAATTCCAGAATTAAGAGTATCATAAGTATCTATAAGTAAAGTACAATCATCTGGGTACATTTCACTATAAGCCTTAAAAGCTTCATATTCAGAATCAAAGCTTTGTATAAAGCTATGTGCCATTGTACCACTAGCAATGGTATTAAATTTTTGGGCAGTATATGTACAAGATGTACCAACACAACCACCTATAATTGCTGCTCTTGCTCCAAGAACGGCAGCATCAACAGAATGTGCACGTCTTGCACCAAATTCCATTATAGGGCGACCTTTTGCAGCAGAAACAATTCTGCTAGCTTTTGTTGCAATTAAACATTGATGGTTTATAATCATTAAAAGCATGGTTTCTATTATTTGAGCCTCAATAATAGGTGCTCTTACTGTGATAATAGGCTCATGAGGGAATACAACAGTTCCTTCAGGAATAGCCCAAATATCACCAGTAAATTTAAAGCTCCTTAAATAATTTAAAAATCCATCTGAAAATTTATTTAAGCTTTTCAAATAAACAATATCTTCTTCATCAAATTTTAAATTTTTTATGTAATCAATAATTTGCTCTAAACCACAGCAAATAACGTAACCACCGTTATCAGGAATTTGCCTAAAGAATACATCAAAATATGCTATTGTGTTTTGCATATTATTTAAAAAATATCCATGTGACATTGTTAATTCGTAAAAATCTGTAACTAAACTTAATTTCCTATTATTCATAAAAATTCATTCCTTTCTAATTTGTCAAAAATGTAAAAGTTTAAATTTAATTTTAATTTTAATTCTAATTCTAATTCTATGTTCAATTAAACATAACTTTAATACATGGAATTTAACACTACTAATTTATTTACATATAATTTAACTAGAACAATTATAACACTTATGTCAAGATGAGTAAAAAAATTAAGATATAGAGCTTTTTTGTACGTTAAAGTGATACAAATTGACTAAAAAAATTTATCTTTACAGTGATAAAAAATGTCGAAAAATGTTGAAAAATGCAAGATATTATGGTAATATATAAAAAACAAGGAGGAGAGTAGAGATGAACAAATGTAAATTAATTTTAGTAATTATACTTATAATGCTTGTGGCTGCAATATTAGTAGGATGTAAAGAAAAGCAAATGTCCAAGGAGAACACTATACAAAGTGTGGAAACATTTTCAGTAAAATATAATGGGGTTGAGGTTACTCCAGGAACAGAATTTAATGAGAGTTTAATTAGTGAAGAAGCAAACTTTTCAGAGATAGCAAGTTGTGCTTTTGAAGGTACAGATAAAATGTATACATATTCAGGTGTAGAATTGGTAGTTGCTAATGTTAATGGAAAAGATAAAATTTATTCAGTATATTTTATAACACAAGATGTAAAAACTGCAGAAGGTGTTGGATTAACTGATAATATAAGTAAAATGATTGAAGCTTATGGAGAAGATTATAACCAATTAATTTCTAATAAATACACTTATACCAAAGGAGAGGTTGAATTATCATTTATAGTTCAAGATGATTTAATAACATCTATAGAATATGTATTAAAAACAAATGGGTAGTTTTAGATTAATAAAATTATTTTATTAAAGGGATGATGATTAACTTATGAGCAAAAAGAGAACAAAAAAATCCAAAGGGAAAAGAGTTAAAACAAGAAAAGATAAAATTAAAGAACAAAGAAATACTCAAATATATAACACAGGAGAAAATAAAGATATAACAAGAAATGAGAAAGATATAAAGAAAGTAAATAAGAAACAAAAAAGTATAAAAAGAAAAAATAAGTTAAAAAAACAACTACAAAATCAAAGAATACAGCAAAAGAGAGTAAATGAAGAAACAGTAAAAGATAAAAAGAAAAATGGTGGAGCAAAAAATAAAAGGAAAAATAGTGGAGCAAGAAATAAAAGTTTTAATAATAAAAAATCAAACAGATTAAATAAAGAGGAAGATAGTAAACAAATAGTTTCAACTAGAGATGAGATTAATGCACAAGAAAAAGCAAACTTAAATGAAAAAGGGAAAAAGGTAGAGAAAAGAGTTGTAATTGTTATTAATGCTATAATGTTAATAGCAATAATACTTTTTTTATATTTATTGTTTAGACCTAAATTTAAAGATGTAAGTATAGAACTTGGAACGGAAAGTATAAGTGTAGATAATTTTCTTGTAAGTTCAATGTATAAGAAAAATGCAAAATCTATAACAGATTTATCTCAAATTGATTTTTCAAAAGTGGGAGCATATGATATTGTTCTGGCATTTAATGGCAAAAATGAAACTGTAAAATTAAATATAGTAGATACAATAGCACCAAAGGTAAAGTTTACAGATTTACATAGATACATAGGCTATGAGATTAATGCAGAAGATTTCATAGTTGAAAAAGAGGATTTATCAGAAATGACTGTAAGCATATTAGAGGCTCCAGAAAACTTAGATGAGTATTCGGATTACAAAGTAAAGATATCTGTAAAGGATAGTTCTGGAAATGAAACAATTGGAGAATGTAATTTATCAATAAGTTGGATATTGGATGAGCTATACCAAGAATTAGGTATGCCATTAGATGTAAATAAATTGGTATTAGGCAATAGTGAAAATGAAAGTAAAATTCCACAAAGCGAAATAGATAAAGTAAATACATCTGTTATTGGAGAATATGAAATTAGAACAGAATATGAAGGAAAAGAGTATGTAAGTAAAATAATAGTTCAAGATACAACACCTCCAGATTTAGAATTAAAGAATATAACTATATATGATGATGAGAGAATAGATTCATATACGCAGTTTATAAAAAGTGTATCAGATATATCTGGCAAACCTTCAACATCATTAAAAACAGAGATAGATTATTCAAAGATAGGAAATCAAGAGATAGTAATAGAAGCTGTAGATGTAAATGGAAATAGAGTAGAAAAAACAGCTGTATTAACAATAACGAAAGATGTTTTTGAACCAGTAATATCAGGACTTACAAATATTACGGTTAGGAAGAATAGCCAAATAAACTATTATTCAGGTGTTAAGGCAGTTGATGAAAAAGATGGAGCATGTGAAATAACAGTTGATTCTAGCGGTGTAAATGTTTCAGTTGCTGGAACATATTATGCAACATATATATCTAAGGATACAAAAGGCAATACAACTAGAAAAACTAGAAAAATTATGGTAGAGCATGATGAGTCGGATACAAATGCAAAGTTTGAAGAATTTTATAACAAATATTGTGCTGGAAAAGATATTGTGAGTATGTCCAATGAGGTAAGAACTAGAATAACTTATGAAGCAAATTGGGGAGGAAATGACCCAGTATGGTATGGCTTAACTGAAGGAAAAGGAAATTGTTATGTTCATACTATGATAATGCAAAGATGTTTGCAGAAAGCAGGATATACAAATCAAATTATATATAGATTAGATAAAGGACATTATTGGAATTTGGTATATATAGATGGAGTGTGGAGACATTTAGATTCAACACCTTCATTAAGGCACACAAAAGGTCTTTTAACTGATGAGCAAAAATGGAATGATGCTGGATTAGATGGTGTAGGTTGGGATAGATCACTATGGCCAGCAGCAGAGTAAAAATTTGGAGGAAAAATTGAATTTTATATTGTTAATAGTAAGTTCCATAATATATTTAAGTTATGGATTACATAATTGCATATATATTGTATTTAGTTTGTTAAGTAGTTACTTTGTAGCTAAACATGTGAAAAATAGAAAATTGCTATTAGTAATAACAATCATTTTAAATACAGGAATATTAGTATTTGTTAAATTTTTACCTTATACTAACTTGAATTTGCTAGCTCCACTTG
>CANQXC010000060.1 GCA_947627785.1 uncultured Clostridia bacterium
AACTCTCCAATATACAGAAGATCCTAAAGGTGGTGTAGCAGGTTCTGGTTCATTATATATATACCCTAAGTTTTCTAGTGGGCTTATTTGTGGATTAGTTAGCATTTTTGTATAATTTATAGTTTGTTCACAAAACCATGTTCTTGCATAAGTAACTACTAATCTTGGCGTCGCTGTAGTGGTTGTTATAGTTGTTGTTTGTGTAACATCATTAGATGTTGTACGTTCTTGTTCATAAGCACCATGTGCTCCATATCTTTCACTTATTTTTCCATTTAATTTAAACTGATCAACTTGTGTCGTTGTTTCAGTTTCTATAGTATCTATAATTGTTAATTCTATTCTTGCATTATTTTTTGCTAAATCTGCTACTTTCTCTAGAAATTCTGGATTTCTAGTAACAGTTCCAAGTTCAATAAAAAATGAAATTGGTGTTGTATATTGTGAAATTATACTTTTATAATCTATAGGCACTGTTTCTATAACATTTGGTTCTCTTGACTTATCAGTAGAAGGCCCTAAAACATCGTCATCTCTACTTGTTACTATATTTTTATCTACGGTCTTTGTTTTTGCTACAATAAGATTTCCATCTTTTATTGTAAAGTAATCTTTAATATTAGCTACATTTCTTGCATTCACCATATCCATAAAGCCTTCATAATCTATATATTCTAAAGGATATTTAATTGCATTTGTATCATTTCCATTTGCACGATAAAGATATACTTGTCCTTGTAAGCCTCGACCACCGTTTATTTATTTCTTGTGTAACTACTTGAGCTTCTAAAAACATTCTTGTATATTTTCTTTTTTCTTTTTGCATTTGTTCTTGAACATCTTCTGCAGAATAGTCTATTTCGCCCAGTAAACCCAGATCGTCATAATCTATTCCCAGGCTTTCCACTGTTGCTATTATGCTATCTAGCTGTTCATCTGTAATTTCTATTCCATTTTTATCACCTAAAAAGAAATTTACAATAGATTGTCCTATATTTTTTATTGAATCAACAACTTGTGAAATAATTGCATAAACGGATGAAGCAATTACAAGTACAACTAGTATAATAACTATTGTTGGTATATTGGCTATAATTATACTTCTAACTTTGGATTTTGCTTTTTGTTTTATTTGTTGCTTTGCTTTTTCTTTAATTTCTTCATTGCCCATCCATTACACCTCCTCTATAAGCTTATTGTTATATTTGTTTTTCCTAAGTTTTCATCATTAGGATTTGAATCGTATTTTTCTTTATCTAGATAAATATTATTTATTTGTATATTTTTAATTTTTACATCTGTATTATAATTTTTATTAAATTTTAAATTAAACGTTTTAGTATATTTAGGTTCAATTGTTAAAATGCTAGTTGTTAATTCATTAACTAATGATATATATTTTATATCATCACTATCTAATAAATAAATACTGTTAGTTGTTTTTCCATCATTAATTAGTACTGTTTTTTGTGTATTGTTTTTAATTGATATGTTATATGTTTCATAGTTCATATATATCATTCTACTATTAACTGTTATTTCAAAGTTATTATCTTTCTTTTCTATGTTTAAGTCTTCCTTTTTTATAAACTGATTAATATTCAATTTAAATTCATCGGTATTTTTTACAACTGTAACATAGTCTATATAATTTTCGTTAAAGTTATATCCACCTGTTTGTAATGGATTTCCTTCAATATACGTAATTATATATGTATAATAATTATTATTTTCTGCCCATAATTCAAGTTTATATGATTTTTGTGTTTTAAAAATTTGGTTTATATAATTTTGCTTAAATATATCTATTGTGCTATATAGTAGCTCTTTACAATCATCTGTTAACATGTTATATGCTTCTTGCAGTTTATTTTCATTACAATACTTAATGAATTCTCTAATTACTTTTGAATTATCTTCTGTTTCTCTTTCACTTAGTTGTGAATCTGTTATAACAGGGTTGTTTGGCTTTGTAACATCTTGTGCTTCTGTATTATAATATGTAGTATTACTATTTTGTCTTTTTACCATTTCATTTGCTATTCTAAGTAGTATAAGAATAAAGGCTATAGAACCGAATAGTTATTAATATTTTTCTTTTGTTTTCATACCAATATTTTAATAACTTTCTCATGTGCTATAGCCTCCATATTCATTAACTTATTTTATGAAATTGTTTTACCATTTTCATTATTTGCTCTGCATTTTGTCTAGCATCTTTTTCATTTAAAGAAGATTTTTTCATTATAGATCTTGTATAAGAATCAGTTAAGTTTTGTACATATTTTTCATCTGTTAATTTTGTAGGATCTTGTATTTGTTTAGCTAGTTTTGTTGCAGTAGTTGCTTGTTGTCTAGCTAAAGTAATCTTAGCTTGTTCATCTAAACTAGAACCATCTAAATTACCAATAATACTATCTTCTAATTTTAATGCTTTTCCAATATCAGAAACATCTGTAATTCCATTATTATATAATTTTGCTGCACGCTCTGTTGCTTGTCTTAATTCTTTACCAGATAATTCTTCTCCATTTGGCATATATTCTCTTTGTACACTTTCTATAAATTCAGAATTTGTATTTAAATTTTCCTCTTGATTATGTAATGCTCTATCTGTAGAACTATTTCCAGTAAATCCACTTATAAATCCTTGCACTGGTGCACTACTTGCTACTCCTCTACCGATTCTATCTATTGTGTTGTTTAAAGCATTTCCACCTACTGATGCACCTAAAGTTGCTCCAGCTGCTCCAAATTTTAGAACATCTTCTAAATCATCTCCAGCAATTCCAAATGCTCCTCCTACTGCCGCACCTGCAACTCCCATAGCAACTCTTCCTGCTGTGTGCACAGCACCCACAGCTAATCTTCCTCCAGTTCTTAGTGTATTTCTACCAACTTTTCGCCACCAATGTTTGTTTCCAAGTGTCATAGACGCACTACTTTTTATTGCTTTACCAGCACCTTTGAATCCTTCTTTTAATCTGTTGCCTCGTTTTTCTTGTTGTTCATTTACATCATGAATTGGAGCTTGAGTAGTTCCTTGGCTAGCTGTTTGCTCAGACTCTGGTCTAGTATTTTGAGCAGAATTACTTGTAGTTTCTCCATATTGTTCTCTTGTTAGCTGCTCTGCTTCTTCATCTGTATAACCAGACATTCTCATTTGTTCTGCAAATTCTTCTCTTGACAAGTTTGGAGATTCTGGCTGGTATGCTTCCCTTGCCATTGCTTCTCTTTCTGCAGGATCATAATCATTAGTTCCAAAGTTATTTTCATCATAAGCATCTAACATTCTTTGCTGTGTAGTGTCTTCCGGTTTATTTGAAGCAAGTGGTACATCTGTAAAGCCATCTACTCCACTTGGTGCATTTGGATCTTTTAATTGTTTTTTATCTCTAATATTATTTTTTCCGCTTCCGCCAGATCCGCCATGTCCACCTTTTTTGCTTATAGCTTTACTTATAGCATTATATGCTGCTGATCCTCCTACCGCACCAGCAAAACTTCCTAATGTTCCAGTTGTTCCAGCTTTATCAAATCCGAAGAATTTTCTTAGCAATTTTTCAGCAGGCGTCAAAGAAGCTAATATTACTATAGCAATCAATGGATTTACACTTAATAATTCAGAATAGCTTCCAGCAAAAACCGTATAAATAATTAAATGTAATGGTTGTTCTAATGCATTAAACATGTATTCTTTAAACCATAAATCAAAAGCCTGTGCTTTTCCATCTCTAATTTTATCTATTGGGTACGTTAAAGCAACTAAAGGTGAAACCAAAGTTAAAATTGCAATATTTACTACCCTCTTTAAATATTTTATAGTAAATATAAATGTGTAGCATACCATTGGTATATAAAGAAGCATATATGCTAATTTTTTTAATACTGTATTATATTGCATTTGAAATCTCATTAGTCCCATTAAATCTGTTTTAAATTTTATATCATTAGTACCATCAGATACTTGAACAACTATATTATTTCCACTACTATTTAATGTACCTGATATTGTTTCTGAAATTTGTTCTATAATTGTAACGGTAAATGTCATTATATAATGAAGAGTAAATAATAAACATAGTGCTACTACCCAATCTGCTAACATCTGTTTATATTTTGATTTATCTGATGCAGTTGAACTAATTACAATTCTAATACCAACATATAATAATACAAGCATTAATCCTACTACACATAGATTTCTTAATGATACATACCATGATGCTATTGTTCTATGAAGTGTTTGCGCTATTGAATATTTATTTTGCTCATCTCCTCCCCAATCTTTTGGATTTACAAAATTAATATCTAGTGCTGGTATTTTACCTGAAAAAATTTTATCAGGTGTATACTTCATATTTGGTATATAATAATTATTATCCAATTCCGAAGCATCAAATTGATTACTTTCATATACTGTATCAGTATCTGATGCTACTAATTCTGAATAATTACCAATTGCATCTTTACTTACCATGAAAATATTAAAAATACTTCCATCATCACTATTATTCCAATTTCCATCTACCAAAAATGCTTGAAGTGCACCAGTTACAACATCAAACAATGTTCCAACTAAGTCAAATAATGGATCTAATAGCATTCCTCCTAATCCTGCTTGAGATTTTACTGGCATAGAAAAACTAAGCAATAATACTATTATTATTGATATAAATGTCTTTTGTATAAATTTTTGGCTTGTAAGTAATTTTTTCATAACTCCCCCTAATAACTTAAACCGCTTGTTTGTTTCTTTTCCTTTGTGCCAATTTATTTAAGTTTGTTTCTACAAACTCGAATTCTTTTGCTGTAGGTTGGATTTGAATAATTGCACTATCTGCTCC
>CANQXC010000061.1 GCA_947627785.1 uncultured Clostridia bacterium
TCTCCTTCTATTGGTTTTCCTTTTATTACTACTTTTTCAAAGTCATCATCATCTTGTTTTCCTTCATAGAAATTGTCTTTATCTGTTAAATCATCTTTATTTTCTTCATCACCTTTGTAGTTTTCCCAATCTGTTGTATTATCTGGTAGTTCAAATTCATCTGGATTTGAATCTCTATCTGTTATTTCTTCATCTTCTGGATTTGATGGTTTGTATTTCATTGTTGCTATATTTGTTAATACTCTATCTCCTGTTTCTTCTTCCGCTGTTACTACACAAACTACATCTAGATATTCTGAATCTAAATCAACTCCGTCATATGCTTCTAGTTTAAATAGATATTCTGCATTAATTGGTAAGATATGTATTTCACCAGTTGCAGGGTTGTAGGTATAAGCGTATTTTTTTCCTATTAGTTCGTCTTCTGTATAGCTTGTTTTGTATTCTATAAATTCTGAATTGTCTGCTATATCAAATTCTAGTCCTGCTGGTAAGTAGTCTAGGATCTCTGTAACTATTCCATCTATTTCTCCTTCATTATATACTGCTATTCTATATGTTACTTTATCTCCTGGCTCTACTTCTACTGGGTCTTTCCTATGTTTGTAATCTGCTGTTGTCTCACTATCTAATTTTGATTTATCTATATTTGGCTCTTTTGTTTCTGCTATTGGATTTCCATTTACTTCTGTTATGTATTTTCTTAATGCCATATCAAATACTTTTTTTGCTTTATTTTCTATACTTACTGTTATGTTATTTTCTTCAACATCTAATGTCACTCCATTTATTGTTATTGGGTCTCCTGTTGTATTTATTAATTCTACTTCATCTACCTCATATGATGTACCTGCTGAATTTGCTTTGGTTGTTATTTTTATTTTTATCTTTCCATCTATTCCTATATATCCACTTGGTACTGATATTTCTTCTATTTCATATATGAATTCTTCCCCTGCTTCTGTAATCTGTGTTAATGGTGCACTAAATGTTCCATCTCCATGATTTGTTACTGTAACTTGGTCTCCATCTTCTGTTACCATTGTAAATTCTGCACCTAATATTAAATTTCCTTTTTCATCTACTTTTTTTAGAGTTACATTAAATGATCCTTCTATTGGTTTCCCCTTTATTACTACTTTATCGAAATCGTCATCATCTTCTTGTCCCTTATAGAAATTTTCTTCATCAGTTAGGTCATCTTTGTTTTCTTCATCACCTTTATAGTTTTCCCAATCTGTTGTATTATCTGGTAAATCTAAATTATCTGGGCTTGAATCCCTATCTGCTATTTCTTCGTCTTCTGGCTTTGCTGGTTTATATTTCATTGTTGCTATATTTGTTAATACTTTATCTTCTGTTCCTTGAGTTGCTGTTACTGTACATATTATGTCTATATATTTTGAATCTAATGTATTTCCATTATATGCTTGTAACTCAAATATCTTCTCTCCACTTGTTTTTGCTGCTATCTTTATTTCTCTTGTTTCACTGTTATACGTTACATTATATTGTGATGTTAAATTACTGTTATCACTTGCATTATATGTTAAACCCTCTGGTAAGTAATCTAGGATTTCTGTAACTATTCCATCTATTTCTCCTTCATTGTATACTGCTATTCTATATGTTACTTTATCTCCCGGCTCTACCTCTACTGGGTTTTTTCTATGTTTGTAATCTGCTGTTGTTTCTGTCTCTAATTTTGATTTATCTATTTTGGGATCTTTTGTTTCTGCTATTGGATTTCCATTTACTTCTGTTATGTATTTTCTTAATGCTAAGTCAAATACTTTTATTTGCTTATTCTCTACTTTTATTGTTACAGTAGAAGATGTATGACTTACTATGACTCCTTGTATTGTTGTTGTAAGTCCTGCATTATCCACTAACTCAGCATTTACTATTTCGTATGAGTCTCCTTGTGAATTTAGACCTGTTGTTACTTTTACTCTTATCTTGCCATTTAATCCTATATATCCATTAGGTACTGTTGCTTCTTGTATTTCGTATGTTAATATTTCTCCTTCTGATGTTATCTCTATTGAATCTGTTGTAAATGTTCCATTACCATTATCATTTAAATCAATTCCTGCCCCTTCATTTGTTAATGTAAATTCTGCTCCCGGTAATGGCATATTGTTTTCATCTACTTTTTTCCTTTTATTCTTGTATTTTTTACTTTTACTGTTACTGTTGCGTTTGTACTGCTTACTGTTACTCCTTGTATTGTTGTTGAATTTCCTGAAGCATCTACTAATTCTGCATTTCTTATTTCGTATGCATCTCTTGCACTATTTAATCCTGTTGTTACTTTTACTTTTATTGGTGCTGTTATTCCTATATATCCATTTGGTACTGTTGTTTCTTGTATTTCATATGTGAATACTTGACCATCACTTGTTATTTTTTGGTTTGATGTAGTAAATACTCCATTTTCGTCATCTGTTAAATATACTCCTGTTGCATCTTTTGTTACTGTAAATTTAGCTCTTCTTAATGGCATATCATTTTCATCAACTTTATGTATTGATAAATCAAAGTTTCCTTCTATCTCTTTATTTGTAATTTTTAATGTTACTGTACTGTTAGAATTATTTACTTCTAACTCTCCATTTATAGAAGTTCCAGCATTATTAAGTATTTTTATATCGTCTACTACATACGCCGCTAATCTTGCATCAAATTTTGTTGTTATTTGTAATCTAAGTTTTCCTTTTAAACCAACATATCCAGTTGGCGCTGTAGTTTCTTCTATTTCGTATATAAATGTTTGTTCACCATTTGTTATTTTTTCTGTTGGAGCTGTAAATGTTCCATCATGATTATCTGTTAAACTAACTGGTGTTCCATCTTTTGTCACTTTAAATTGTGCTCCTGTTAATCTTGCTTCTCCTTCATCTACTTTTTCTATATTAAAATTAAGGTTTCCCTCTATCTTTTTATTTTGTATTGCTATTGTTACTGTACTATTAGAACTGCTAGCTGTCCAAGATAATCTCACTGAACTTGCTGAACCATTTAATATTTCTACTTTACTTATAACATAGCCTGTTCTTTCATTATTTAGTTTTGTTGTTATTTGTATTTTTAATGTTCCTTGCAAGCCTACATATCCTGTTGGTACTGTTGTTTCATTTATCTCATATATAAATACTTGCCCTTCACTTGTTATTTTTTGTGTTGGAACTGTAAATGTTCCGTTTCCATCATTATTTAATTGAACTATTGCTCTAGTATCTTCTGTAGTCATTGTAAATTCTGCATTAGGTAATAAAGTACCATCTTGATCTACTTTCTTTAACTGTAAATCAAATTCTCCTTCGATAATTTCTTCTTTATCTACTTTTATTACCGGTTGATCTTCATTATTTGCTACCCATAATGTTGCTGTTGTTTTATATACTTTATCATACGCATATAATACTTCTATATTTACATCTGATAAATCATATCCTGAAGCAAGTACTGTTGGTATTTTTAAGTAAAAGTTGCCTTGCCCTATTTTGTCTTTTATTGATTCTGCTGTAGGACTCATTTCATCTTGATTATCCACAACAAACACCATTGGAGTTTCATGTTCTCTTTCTGGTATTACATTCCCGTCATTATCTTTTACTCGTATTTGCACATTATAACCTACATTTCCACTTGTCTCTGTTATATTAAATGGTCCTACTACTGTATATGTATCTTGTGTTGTTACTCTTTTTGCACTACTATCTACATTTATCTTTGGTTTTACTGGTGTTATTTCTCTTTTTGTTCCGTAACCATATTCACTTGCATGGCTCTGTGCATTGTCTATAAAATACTTATATAAAGTATCAACATCTCTTGCTCTATCTTTACTTACTTGATTAAAATCATTTTCATTTACTTTCGTGGCAGTTGATAAACTTGTACTACTTAATGAAAGTGAATCTCCTTCTCCATTTTTATCATGTTCTGTAAAATACCATAATGCCATTTGCTGCACAAATTCTATATCATCATCTGTTAAACTAGAATCGCTAATTCCTGCATTTTCCAATAATTTTGCTCTCATATATTGTTTATCATCGTGTTCTGGTAAATACATATTATCTATTATCCATAATACACTGTTATAGTTCGCATCTGTTATGGTACAACCTATTTGTGTATATCTACTTATAACTGATGTTGCATTCTCCTTTAAATTAAAACTTTCGTTATATGTTAAATATCCTACTCTATCTAAATTACTCTCATATCCTGAATTTCCAAAACCCAAAGAGGCTCTTATACAATATAATGCGTCATCATGTGTATTATCACTTTTTACTATTTTAAATACTGAATGATCTGTTCCGATTTAATGTTTTTACTACATATGCAGAATTAGTATATGGTCTGTTATCTATTATTTTTAAGTTCATACTATTTGCTGCATAAATTTTGTTTTCTAATAGTAATGATAATATTAATACAATTATACTAATGAATATTACCCTTACCTTCTTCATAATATGTATACCTTTCCTTTCTTAATGTAAATTCTAGTAAAATAAATATATATTTCTTATTATATTTTACTACATTCATATGTATATTATATATAGTTTTCTTTTAAAGTCAATCCTTTTATTTTCTATATTGTCTTCAATTTGAGCTTTTTCTTCTTTTTTATTATTTCTGCTTATAATTGCTACAAACTGTCTAAAAAATAATATTCTAGACAGTCTGTATTTGTTATAATACGAATTTCTTAATTAATACTAAACCACTTGATATAATCAATAATGTTGTTAATATTAACCATGTATATGTTTTTA
>CANQXC010000062.1 GCA_947627785.1 uncultured Clostridia bacterium
CTCTTATTGTATATGTAACTATATCACTATTTGCAACAAATACTGGTGTTTTATCATGATTGTATTTTAATTCTCCAGATTCATCTATAGTAACTTGAGGTATTCTTGTTGTTACATTATTTTGATTTACTTTTGTTATGAATTTTCTTAATGCTAAATCAAAATATCTTAATTCTAATGGTTCATAATCATCATCATCTTCCTGATATGAACTGTTATCTTGTGGTGGGTTATAATGGTCTATATCAACATCACCTGGTATTGAATCTCTATCTTCTGCGTTTATTTCATCTCCATTTTCATCTACCGCTTTATCTGCTTCTACCTCTGCTATATTTCTTAATGTTCCTTTATATGTATTTTCTGCAAGTACTATACAAGTTACCTCTATGTCTCTATAATATAATCCATCTGTTCCACTTATTGTTTGTTGCCATTTATCTGATTCATCTATATCTGCTGAGGTTAATTCTGGATTATATGCTTTTATTATTTCTTCTTGTAATGCTGTTGAGGTTATTTTTGCTTTTCCAGCTAATATCTTTACATCACTTAATGATGTTGTTGGTGCATAAAAATCACTTATATCTAAATTTTTTACTGCATTTTCTGAAGAATATACTCCTTCTTCTCCAATCAAATCTATTGTTTGCGTTGTACTATCTGATACAGGTATCCAGAAATTATCTGTGTTTGTTTTGTAATTCATTAAATATCCTAAACCTTCTGGTATATAGTCTGCTATCTCTGTAGCATATCCGTCTAATTCTCCTTCATTATATATTCTTATTGTATATGTAACTATATCTCCATGTTTTACAATTACTGGTTCTTTTGAATGTGTGTATTTAGCTGTTGTTATTTTCTTTCCTGTTACTGGATCTACTGTATTTAATTTGCTTGTATCAATTTCTGGTATTCTACTTGTTATATCTTTTCCATTTACTTTTGTAATAAATTTACGTAAGCTTAAATCAAATGGCACACCTTTTACCACTACTTTATCAAAATCGTCATCATCTTCTTGTCCTTCATAGAAATAATTATCATCGCCTAAGAATGGCTTGTTATCATCATTACCTTTATAATCTTCCCAGTCTGTTTGATTTGATGGTAATTCAAAATTATCTGTATTTGAATCTTTAGGACTTGAATCTCTATCTGTTAATTCTGCATCTTCTGGTTTTGCTGGTTTATATTTCATTGTTGCTATATTTGTTAATACTTTATCAGCCGTTCCTACCTGTGCTGTTACTTTACATATTATATCTAAAGATTCTGAATCTAATGTATCTCCATCATAAGCTGTTAATTCAAATATCTTTTCTCCACTTGTCTTTGCTGTTATTTTTATTTCTCTTGTTGAATTATTATATTCAACATTATAATTTTGAGTTAAAACAGGATTATCAGCTATATCAAATTCTAGTCCTTCTGGTAAATAGTCTAATATTTCTGTTACAACTCCATCTACTTCACCTTCATTATATACTGTTATTCTATATGTTACTTTATCTCCAGTAGTTACCTCTACTGGGTCTTTTCTATGTTTGTAATCTGCTGTTGTATTATTTTGTAATTTTGTTTCATCTATGTCTGGTTCTTTTGTATTTTGTATTGGATTTCCATTAATTTCTGTTATGTATTTTCTTAAAGCTAAATCAAATACTTTTATTTTCTTATTTACAACTGTTATGGTTATTGTATTTCCTGATACATCAAATTTTACACCATCTATTTCTATTGGCTCTTCTTCACTATTAATAAATTCTACCTTATCTATCTCATATGCTGTTCCTGCTTCATTTAATTTTGTTGTTATCTTTATCTTTATTGCTCCATTTAATCCTATATATCCATTTGGTGTTGATATTTCGTCTATATCATATATGAATTCTTGTCCATTCTCCGTTATTGGAATTAATGGTGAATTAAATGTTCCATCACCATTATTTGTTATTGTAATTGTTTTTCTATCTTCTGAAATCATTGTAAATTCTGCACCAAATAATAATTTACCATTTTCATCAACTTTTTTTAATGTAACATTAAAGTTTCCTTCTATTATATCTTCTTTTTCTACTTTTATTACTGGTTGATCTTCATCACTGGCTAACCATAATGTTGCTGTTGTTTTGTAAATCTTATCATATTCACATATTGTTTCTATATTTACATCTGATAAATCATATCCTGAAATAGTTGTAAGTAAATTTGATATTTTTAAATAGAACTCTCCTTGTCCTATTTGCTCTTCAATTGACCCTTGACTCTGTAACATGTCTTCCGGATTCTTTACTACATAAATTATTGGAGTTGTTTGTTCGTTTTCTGGTATTACTCGTCCATTTTTATCTTTTACTTGTATTTGCAATTTGTAATCAACATTTCCATCTGTTTTTGTTATACTAAATGGTCCTACTACTGTAAATCCATCTTGTGTTGTTACCGTTTTTGAGCTACTATTTACTTGTATCTCTGGTTTTACTGGTGTTATCTCTCTTATATTTCCTACACCATAATCATCTACATGTGCTTTTGCATTATCTATAAAATACTTATATAAAGTTTGCATATCTCTTGCTTTGTCTTCGCTTACTTGTGATGAATTTATCTCTGTTAAATTTGCTAAGTTACTTACATCTGATAATGAAAGCGAATTATCAGTTCCATTTCCATCATAATTTGTAAAATACCATAATGCCATTTGTTGTACAAATTCTATATCATCATCTGTTAAATCTGAGTTTACTATTTTTGCTTTTTCTAATAATTTTTCTTTCATTTCTTCATGATCTCTGTGTTCTGGTAAATACATATTATCTACTATCCATAATATACTATTATATTCTGTATTTGTTATACTGTTATACCCTATCTTACTTCTATAATGATTTATAACATTTGTTGCATCTGTTTTTAAATTGTAACTTTCTGTATAAGTTAGATCTTCTATGCTGTCTATATCATTTTCAGTTTCTGAATTGGCAAATCCTAAGCCACTTCTTGCACAATATAGAGCATCTTCATGGCTAACTTCTTCTCCATTTTTCTTTACAATTTTAAATATTGGATGTCTGTTTCCATTTGGTGTCATTACAGTATATTTTGCCTTAGTATATGGTCTTTCATCTGTTATATTTAAGACCATTGTATTCTCAGCATATACTTGATTTTGTAGTAATAGTGATAAAACACATACAATTATGGTAATTAATAATACTTTTACTTTTTTCATAATTATTCTCCTTATCTTCATATATATTATATACAGTTTATTTTTTTAGTCAACAGTCTAATTTTTTTTTTACTTTTTGCCTTTCTTTTATATCTTACGGAAGCTTTTTATTGATAAATTTATTTTCTTTTATTACTTTTTCTTTACATTTTTATAGTTTTTTTATTGTTTATCCTGTATTAATTATTTCCGTAGTTTTTTTAATTACTTCGAAAAAATTAAAGTTTTTGATATTAACATAATTATTATACTATAAAATTGCTGTTTTTTCAATACTTTCCATAAAATTATACATTATGTAATATGATTATTGCATAAAAAATAAGAACCATTTTTATAGGTTCTTTTGTTAGATTATTGGTGCACCATCACAGATTCGAACTGTGGACCTTGGCATTAAGAGTGCCCTGCTCTACCAACTAAGCTAATGGTGCATATTTTATTACATTTCTTTTTCCATTCATATTCTAGCACATTGTTTAATATTTGTCAATTTTGGAGGCGACACCCGGATTTGAACCGGGGAATCAGAGTTTTGCAGACTCGTGCCTTACCACTTGGCTATGTCGCCATAATTCATTATATGCTAATTAATATTAAAAATTGAATATTAGCTAAAAAAAATTGTAACTTTATTAATTACAATTTCTTTGGAGCGGAAGACGGGGCTCAAACCCGCGACCTATGCCTTGGCAAGGCATCGCTCTATCAACTGAGCTACTTCCGCATAAGCTTTTAAACAAAAGCATTATTATAATAACAAAATTTATACCAAAAGTCAATAGTTATTGAAAAAATAATTGCATTGTATAATTAGTTTTATATAAATTCTAAATATAAAAATTATTTTTTCATATTCCAAAAAAGTGACAGTATACAATAATTATATGTATACTGTCAACTTTTTTCGCAACATTAATTTTTTGTTGCTCTTCGACTATGATTTCGGTTCAATGTCCTCCTTCTTTTGGGATAGAGTTTTTTTAATTTCTCATCAATAAATGGTGGATAATACCCCTCTATCGTTTCTTCCTGCCGCTTTACATTTCTAGCAGCATTTTGCTCTAAAATGACTTTTCTTTTCATTTCCTTGTAGTTTGCATCTGCATTGATTTCTCTTTCCAGATACAAATACAAATCGCTTTTACTGTATGCAACTGGGGAGGTCGACCATATTATTTTGTATCCTAAGTTGGATACTGCCTCATCAATAATAGACTTTATTGATAAGGTATTTTTTTCGTTTTTGAGACATTCTCTTCTCAATTCTTCTTTTTTGATGGGAATAGCTTCGTTTTTCCCATCTATAACCAACTGGTCGTCTATAAACCGCACCTTAGTCATTCTAAAATATCCTCCTTCAAAGATATGCTTTTATTATAACACTTGGCTACCTGATTTTTATCGTGAAGGTTAAAAGACGTAATTTAGAAGGAGTCTGGT
>CANQXC010000063.1 GCA_947627785.1 uncultured Clostridia bacterium
TTGGCATTAGTAGAAAATGACAAAGAAAAACTAATTTGTGATAATAGTGATTTTAGATTTTTTAAAAATGAATTGCCTCAAATAAATGAAATGTTATTAAATTTTTCAAAAGAAGAAAAACTAAATTTTTATAAATTTGCAAATGCCCTAGGCTGTTTTTCAAACAAAAAAATTCTAAATAAAAACGGTAGAGAAACACAAGTTGTATTTGCACAAAAAGCATCTTCCTTACTTGCTAAATTGTTAAAAACAGATGAAATGAAATTAGGAAATTATTATGAATTATTTGATAAAATGCCAATTGGAACTGAGCCAAATCAGGATTTTTTAGAATTTATATCTATACAAGATAAAAAGAATTTTAAAAACTTAGAATTAATTTTAAATTTAGAATCAGAATTTCCTGGTATATTTGCAAATACAATGGCAAACTTTGACAAAGTAAAAGCATTTAGAGAAAGTTTAGACGAAAAAGGAAAACAAATAACGATTCCATGGGAAAAAGCATTTAAAAGATTATATTTAAGCAATCAATATGGAGATGTAGCAAAAGAAAACTCTGACATTGCTGAATTATTTGGTAGCAAGGGACTTTCTCAAGAAATGTTTGATAAAGCAGTAATGTTGAGGCAAGAGGCAAAAGAAAAAAATATTCCAGAACATATTTTAGGCAAACCATTAAAAGAAGAATCCATATTAGAAAGTATAGAAAGAATAAGAAAACAAACTCAAGATGAATTATTAGATGGAAAACAATTAATAGAAGAATTATATGATAAACAATTTACTTATGAATGGCTTAATAAATACGACCCAAAGAATAATATAATAAATGTATTTTGTGGTGGTTGTGCAAGTATAATAAGTCCATATTATGGAGAGGATATTGCAATTAGTAGCATTATTGCTCCAGATGTGCAAAACCTTGTTGTAAAAAATGCCAAAGGAGAAATAATTGCCAAAGGAACCATATATATAAATAAAGAAATGGGCTATGGAGTAATAAATGATTTCGAAATTAATAAAGAATATAGGCATCATGAGAGCTATATTATAGGAATATATAATGTTGACGAAGATAGCCAAGAAGAACAAGAAAGAGAATTGATATTCAAAGCTTTCCAAAGAGGACTAAAAGCATTTGTAGAAGAATATGATAAGCAAAATCCAGATAATCCTTTAAACCAAATAAATATAGGAATGGGATTTAATAGGTTGAAAAGTCAAATAGAAAGATTTAAAGAAGCAACTAAAAATTTGACTGTGCCAGTAAAATATAGCTTTGAAGATGCAATGTATGAACAACAATACATTCTTTATGAAAGAAAACAAAATCAAAAAGGATATGGAGGACAAGAAAGATGATGAATTTAATTCAAACAAAACTTGTTGGACTAACTATGGAACTTGATTTAAAGGCAAGAGAGTATAAAAAACTATGTGATACATTAGATAAAATAAAAAGTAGTAATATAGATCCTAATGATGAAAGATTGTTGCAAGTTAAAAAATTATTTCAAAAAAATCATGATGAAATAGTAGAAATAAATAGGCAAATAAGGGAACTTAAAGAAGCACAAAAAAGTTCAAATGAAGAAAATTAAAGAAACATAATAAAAAAATCAAAAAAAGGTATACAAATATAAAAAAGAAATGGTATAATTACTAAAATAAAACCTAAATATTGGAGGAGCATAACATGGGAAACATAATATTACTAGATGAGCTAACAATTAACAAAATTGCGGCTGGGGAAGTAATAGAAAGGCCGGCATCAGTAATAAAAGAGATGGTAGAAAACTCAATAGATGCAAAAGCAACAAATATAACAATAGAAATAAAAAATGGTGGAATATCATATATAAAAATAACAGATAATGGAAAAGGAATTGCTAAGGATGATTTAGAAATGGCTTTTGAAAGACATGCAACAAGTAAAATTAGATGTGCTGAAGATTTAAACACAGTTACATCTATGGGATTTCGTGGAGAAGCCCTAGCAAGTATTGCAGCTATTGCGAATGTAGAATTAATTTCAAAAACATTAGAACAAGAAGTGGGGTATAAAGTAGTTGTAGAAGGCGGAAATATATTAGAAAAACAAGAAATAGGTTGTCAAACTGGTACTACAATTACAGTTCAAAATTTATTTTTTAATACACCAGTTAGATACAAATTTTTAAAAAAAGACTACACAGAAACTGGATATATAGAAGATGTTGTTACAAGAATTGCATTAATAAATCCACATATTGCATTTAAGTTAATAAATAGTGGAAAAACAATATTGCAAACATCTGGTAATGGAGATTTAAAAAGTGTAGTTTATAGTATTTATGGAAAAGATATAGCACAAGAAATTTTAGAAGTATACTACAATTATGAAGATATGAAAATAAAAGGTGTTGTTGGAAAACCTCAAATTGCAAGGTCAAATAGAAGTAATCAATTATTTTTTGTAAATAGAAGATATATAAAAGATAAAATACTAACAGCAGCAACAGAGCAAGCATACAAAGGAATTATAGAAAATGGAAAATTTGGTTTTGTAGTTTTAAATATAGACATGCCACAAAGCAAAGTAGATGTAAATGTTCATCCAGCAAAATTAGAAGTAAGATTTCAAGAAGAAAGCAAGATATTTCAAGCAATATTTCATGCAATAAAAGATACCATTTCAAAAAATTCTAATAATGAAAATAATATAGATAATAAAATAGTTGAAAATAGCATTAATACTAATGTTTTGACAAAAACAGAAAATGTAAAACCAGAATCAATAAAACAAGTTGAAGGAAATGAAAAAGGAAATGGGCTATTTGGATGGAGAAAAAATAAAAAACTTTTTGAAAATGAAAATAATATTATAGAAGATTTATACAACAAGAAAAAAGTAAACGAAATTCCAACATTTAGTGAAGAAAAATATATACCAAAAGCATTTGAAAGTTTAAATAGTGCAAATACCATTAACGAAAAATATAAAGTAGATGATGCTGTAAATACTTCTGATGTGTTAGAGGAGTTAAGGCATATTAATGAAAGTGTAAAAAAAGAAATAAAAGAAGAAGCAGCAAAAAAGGAAACAAAAGATAACATATATAGTACAAATTTAAAATTTGATTCTAATAAAAAAGATTTGCCAGATGGAACAACTTATACATATGTTGGCGAAAACAAAGAAAAGATAGAAAGTTTATTAAGACAGCTACATCCAGAATTGTATAAAGAAAATCAAGTTGAACAAGTAAATGAGGAAGAAACATTATATGAAATAAAATCTAAGGAAGAATTGGAAGATAAAGAAACAATAAATTCTCAAATTAATACAGTAAGTGGTTTTCAAGATACAATTGAAGTTTATACACCAATATTATCTGAAGAACCAAAGTTTGAGACACCAAAAGAAATAGAAGCACAGGAAGCACAAGAAGAGGTAGAAGTACAGGCAGCACAAGAAGAGCAAAGCACACAACAAGAAGAGGTAGAAGTACAGGAAGTACAAGAAGAGCAAAGTACACAGCCAGAAGAGGTAGAAGTGCAAGAAACACAAGAAGAGCAAAGTACACAGCAAGAAAAAGTAGAAGTGCAGGAAACACAAAAAGAGCAAAGCATACAACCAGGAGAAAACTTATTAAATGAAGAAACACCAAATGACTTTAGTAAAATGTATGAAAAACTTTTTGGAACTCCAATAATAAAAGATAAAACAAACGAAGAAAAAGAAAGAGAAAAAAGAATAAGTGCAGTGGATATAATACAAGACAATGTATCTGTATTTGAAAAAATAGAAAACTACCAAAAACCAACATACAAATTTATTGGAATAGTATTTGATATATATATAATAGCAGAAATAGAAAAAGAAATGTATATAATAAATCAACGCACAGCAAAAGAAAAAATTATGTATGAAAAACTAAAAAATAACTATTACAACCAAGTAAATAAAGATTCACAAATGTTATTACTTCCAGACATAATGGAACTTTCAAACAAACAAATGGATATAATAAAAGAAAATTACGACATATTAACCAGAGCAGGATTTAGTTTAGAAGAATTTGGAGAAAACACAATAAGACTAAGTGGTGTTCCAACAGTTTGCCTAGACTTAGATACAAAAAGTCTATTTATTGAAATATTAGAAGCAATAAACACAGTAGCATTTCTACAATTGTGGAAAAGATTGCTCAAACATCAAATTTAGCTATATCTATACAAGAAATTAACAATTTAATGGATGAACTATTAAGTTTACCAAATCCTTTTATATATAATTTTGAAAAACCAATAGCTATAAAAATGACAAAATATGATATAGAAAAAAAGTTTTCAAGAAAATAGTGGAAACACTTTTTGTAAAAAATAAAAAGAAAGGGAATTAATATGCCAGTAGTAATAACACTAA
>CANQXC010000064.1 GCA_947627785.1 uncultured Clostridia bacterium
AAACATCATTTTCTTTATCTATGTATGCAAAATCTATAATGCTTCCATTTTTTATTCTCCACATATGCTTGCTAGAATTATATGTTGCTACTTCTCTAGGATAAAATTCTAAACTTACTCTTATAAGCGACCTTTCTAAATCTGGAAATGTCCTACGAAAAATTATTTGTTTTGACTTTGGATATTTTAATGCATATAATAACGCATCTACTAGTTGTCCAAAACTTTTTCCTCCTCCAGCAGCTCCACCGAATAATGTTTCAAATGCTGTAGAATTTATGAATAAGTTTTGCTTTTCTTTATGTTTATATTTACTTCAAAGGGTTTGTCTTGATTTACTTCTACTTTTTCTTTGAACATTCCAAAATATTTTCCAAGCATATCTAGTGCTTTATTTTTATCTGCCATTTTTACTTTTTTTGTATATCCTATCTGTTCTCTGTCTTCTCCATATCCGTCAAATTCTTCTACCGATTCTATTCCTGTTATTATTGCTGCAGTATCATCATCTAAATCTTGGATATTTTTCAATCCTCCATTTTTGTTATAAAGTTTTCTTATATCTCCAAATGCAATTCTTGCCATTTCCTGTAGCACTCTTTCTTGTGTTATTTCCATTTTGTTTTTTAGCTTTTCTTTTCCTTGTTGTATGTAAGAAATAACGTCAACATTTGTTAACAGTCTACTTCCAGCAGATTTTGCAGTATTATCTTTTTTACAATTAGGATATGCTATCTTATAAGCTCTTGTTGCATTGAAGTCTTTTAAGTATTCGTCACAGAATATTTTTTGTTTGTCAGTCATTCACACCACCTACTAGTATTCTTCAATTTTTGTTAATTATTTAATTCTTTCTAAATTTGAGTAATATAAACACTATGTAAGGTATGTCTAGGGGCTAAATTCTATATAAAATACCATATTTTGTATAGTAGCATACCCTACATACTAGTTATATTATTTTTTTCTTAATTTCTTGATTTGCATCACTCATATTACAACATTTACAATATTTATAATCTCCGTATTGGAATATTTTTATATTGCATTTATCTTCTTCAATTTTTGAATTTTGGTTTTTACATCTCATACATTTATCTTTTATATATTCATTAATCATTTCTTTCATATATATTCTCCAAAATATTAATAAAAGAAGCCACTTTCATGACTTCTTCCAGAATAAAGAAATTTACATCTTTGTATATTTTCTATTCTACTTTTATTGCACATTAATATTATAGCACAGAAAATATACTTATTTTTCACGATTTTTTCCACCAAATCATATTTCTCCCCATTCTTCTGCTAAAAAATATATACTTTTATTAAAAATATTATAATATGTACTTCTACTAATTCCTTTTATATTTTCACAATATACTGGATTACATTGTTTTTTAAATATTAAATCATATATTTCTTGTTCAAAAGGTCTTAATCTATTATATACATTTTCTACATAATGTAATCTTTCTTCTAAATATATCAATCTACGAGTATTTTCAATCTTAATCGTCTTATCTCCTGTTGGGTCACTAGTATTTTGTTTTTCTTGTATTATCATCTCTTTTAATCTAATTAATTTCTTCTTATTATCATAATATTGCCTTAATTCTCTTTCCATTATTTTTTTTAAATCTTTTGGCAATTTGTAATTTGACATTATTTATCCTCCAATAATTCTTGTAATTTTTCTAATGCTTGTAGTTCTCCACATCCTAGTGATTTAAATATACAATTTGTATACTCAAAAATTACTGAATTTATAATTATTTTTCCTAGTATTTCTTTATTTCAATATATATTCCCTAATAAATCTATTTGCATATTCTGGAGCAATTAAACTCCTTTAAGAATTTTTTGTTCGTCTTTTAACTCTCCCTCTATTAATTCTTTATGAATTATTATTTTGGCTTTTTTTAATTTACTGTTATTTGAAAATATGTATGAATTCTTATCATCGGTTTTGACTAGCCCTGATATTTTAACTAAGTCATATCCTTTTCCATTTTCTACAATGACATAATCTCCTATTTCAACATCTTCTATATCAAAATCACATTTCCAAAATAGTGTTTTACAATCGCAGTTTCTTCTTCCTCCAATTAATATTATTTCTTCCATTTACTTCTTCTCCTTCATTTTTATTTTTCCTCCAATAATTCTTTTAAAAATTTTCTTATATAACTTCTTGCATAATATTCTTCTTGAGTTATAACTTCATTTTCTTCTTTTAATTCTTCTATCTTATCTTCTATTTTCTTTTTAGAAACCCATTTTTTTAAAACCCATTTTTTAGGTATCCAATTTTTAGCTAAATCATTATATGTTTCTTCTATATCTTTTGATGCTTGTAATACTGTTTTTATTGCTTCTTTGTCTACATTATCTATTGAGTAATCATAATTAAATTTAGTAGTTACTATTTTATTACATCTCTTTTTTGCTTCTTCTAATTCCATTTTATTTTCTCTCCTTTACTAATCCTGCTTGAATTAAATCATTTAATTCAAAATCAAAATCTTTATCAAAATCGCTATCAAAAATCAATTTTCTATTTTTTATATCTATAAATATACTCCAACCATTTGTCATATATTGTTGAGATTTATCCATTTTAAAACCGATATTTTTTTAGTTCTTTTAAATCTATATCATCTCTAAGTTTTAATTTTTTAAAACATTCAAAATCTAAAAAGTGTAACATTATAACACCTCAAATATATAATTATCTATTGTATAATCATTTTCTTTAGGTAAAATATAATCAATGCGTGCGTTTGCTATCTGTAAATATTCTTCTATAAGCTCAATTCCTATAAATTTATAATTGCTATTGTGTTCTTTATTTTCATACATAATTGCTTTACCAGTAGAGCCACTTCCCATAAATGGGTCTAAAATAGTTGCACCTTTTGGACTAACTAATCTTACTAAATACTGCATAAGTTCAGTTGGTTTTACAGTAGGGTGAATATTTTTTCGAGCATTATTACTTCTATTCATAGGAACATTTGCAGAAGATAATTCTGGATTTCTATCACAATCAATTTTTTCTTCAAACATATCAAGTCCTTCATCTCTATCTTTTTTACTTGCTTTTGCACAATAGAAATATCTACTTGCTGAACCTGTATATGTGTTTGTATATTCAGTTTGTTTATTATATTTTTGGGTTCTTTTTTGTGCTTTTGTATAAGGCATATTACTACATACTTCTTTGCTACCATCATGAATTACATTTGCTGGAAAACGACCTAATTCCATTGACTTTTCTGTATTTTTATCGAAATTAGCACCTCTATTTGTATGTTTCCAACCATTATTACCTATCTGCTTTTTATTACTTTGATACCTTACAATAGAAGAATTTATCTCTCCATTTTTAAAAGATACTCTACATTCATCTATATTCAATCCCCCAACTCCATTTTCAATTACATTATCAACTAAACTACCTTTAAATGGTTTACGAGCAACAATTATTGGTTCATAAGCAGGTTTTAAACAAGTTCCCCAACCTTTAAACTGTTTTGCTAAATCAGTAGTTGCTTCCAAACTTTTTAAATATGTAGAAGATTGCTCCTCTGTTGTATAATCTTTTGGTCTTATTCCCATTTCTTTATTTTGTGTTGTAAAACCGTAATGATGTTTATCTACCTGCTCACCATTTAGATTATGAAAATTATTCTTATTAGCATTTCCAGTTGTTAATTTTCCTTCTATCGCTTTATCTAGTGCCATTGACTTTGGAAAACCTGACCCATATAACCACATTATACAATCTCTTATTTCAAAACCTGCGTCCTCTATTGCACACGCTATACGATGATAAGTTCTAGTTCCACCAAAAGCCAACATATAACCTCCTGGCTTTAATACTTCATAACATTTTTGCCATGTATCTTTATTAAAACTTATTCCCGCATTGTCCCAACCTTTACCCATAAAATTTAATTCATAAGGTGAATCGGTTACAATACTGTCAATGCTGTTCGGTTCTATTACTTCTAGCATATCTAACATTGAGCCATGATAAAGTTTGTAGTTGTTTCTCTTGTTGTATAGTTCCATTTTTGTTTATACCTCCTTTTTCACATTAATTATAAAAGAGGTATTGTCCTCAACAGGATAATCATTTGCCAATTCTTCAAATAAGTCTGGCTCATTTTCAAATAATTTTGCAAAATTAATAAATTTTTCTGTGTCATATCTTTTAATATTTCTTTCCTCTTTTTTCTCTAATTTAATCTCAATCATATTTACCTCCTTTAATTTAATAATTTAGCTTCTTTCCCTGTCAGCGTTTCCCATCGCTTTATAATTTTCTTTAGTGATAGTTGGGTTTTCTTTTTTATACATAATACAAGGTTCAGTTTTATTGCTTC
>CANQXC010000065.1 GCA_947627785.1 uncultured Clostridia bacterium
AAAGGATGGTAAAGAAAAACGCTATTGTAAAGAAACTTCCAGCTGTTGAAACATTAGGAAGTGCAACAGTTATATGCTCAGATAAAACAGGAACATTAACACAGAATAAAATGACGGTAGAAAAAATCTTTTATAACAATAAGTTAGTAGATTTGAAAGAATTTGAAAGAGATTTAGCAGATAAAGATTTGGATTTATTAATACATACAAGTATGCTTTGCAATGATACCAAAATATCAGAAAACAATGAACTTACAGGAGATCCAACAGAAACGGCATTAGTAGATTTAGGATTTAAACTAGATTATGATGGAGCATTATATGATATGTATCCAAGGGTAAAAGAAATTCCATTTGATTCTGATAGAAAATTGATGACAACTGTGCATGATGCAAACGGAAAATACTTAGTATATACAAAAGGTGGAGTAGATGAACTACTTGCAAGATGCACAAAATATATAGTAAATGGAAAAGTAAAAGATGATTTAGAAAAATTTAAAACTCAAATTAGAAAAATAAATGATGAATTGGCAAGTTCAGCATTAAGAGTTTTAGCTATGGCATATAAAGAGTTAGACCATGAACCTACAGATGAAGAAATGAAAAACATGGAAAAAGATTTAATATATATAGGTATGGTCGGAATGATAGATCCACCAAGATTAGAAGTAAAAGATGCAGTTTCAAAATGTAAAAAAGCAGGAATAAAAACTGTAATGATTACAGGTGACCACAAAACAACAGCAATAGCAATTGCAAAGACTTTAGGAATATTGCAAAATGAAAAAGAAGCAATTACAGGATTAGAACTAGAAGAAATGAGCCAAGAAAAACTAGAAAAGAATATTCGTAAGTATTCTGTATATGCAAGAGTATCACCAGAACATAAAGTTAGAATAGTAAAAGCTTGGCAAGCAAATGGTGAAATAGTGGCCATGACAGGAGATGGCGTAAATGATGCACCATCACTAAAAATTGCAGATATAGGTTGTGCAATGGGAGTAGTTGGAACAGATGTTGCAAAAGAAGCAGCAGATGTAATATTAACAGATGATAATTTCGCAACAGTTGTATCAGCAGTAGAAGAAGGAAGACGTATATATGATAATATATTAAAAGCAATACAATTCTTACTATCAAGTAACATTGGAGAAATAGTAACATTATTTTTAGCAATATTAATAACACCATGGCTATCATCAAAATTTGCAATAGATATTAACTTAATACAAACATTATTACCAATACACCTTTTATGGGTTAACTTAGTAACAGATTCATTACCAGCTTTAGCCTTAGCAGTAGATCCAGCTGAAGATGATGTAATGAATAGAAAACCATTAAAACATAAAGGTCGGAGTATTTACAAAGGGCATGACGTGGAGAATAATATATCAAGGAATTATGATAGGATTAATAACTCTTGCAGCATTTATATTAGGTTTAAGCACAAAAGGTGAAACGCCAGAAATGAAAGTAAAAATAGCTCAAACAATGGCATTTTATGTACTTGCATTATCAGAATTAGTACACATATTTAATATAAGGAATAATCATAAATCATTATTCAAAACAAAAGTATTTAATAATAGTAAGTTAATTTTAGCAGTTGTTGGGTCTGCAGCATTAATGTTTGTAATATTAGCAACAGAAGGTATTAGGAACATATTTAGCATAGCATTATTGCCAGCAGAACATATAGTAGAAATAATATTATTAGTAATAACCCCTGTATTAGTAGTAGAATTATTTAAGCTATTAAAAATAAATGGAAAAGAATAAAACCAAAAAAAACTATCACATGTGTGATAGTTTTTTATATATAATTTTTTCCACAATTCCCACATATTTTACTTGACTACGCGTAAAAATTAATGTATATTATATAATGTATATTAAGGAAAGAAAAGGTGAAATATTATATATGTTATGTTCAATATGTCATAAAAATATGGCAGTAATTTTTACAAAAAAAGTAGATGGCGAAAATAATAGTAAAATGGAGGGATATTGTTATAGTTGTGCAAAAGAAAAAGGCATAAATCCATTAGAGGTATTAGTACAACAAGCAGGTTTAACAGATGAACAACTAGAAAATATGTCTAATCAATTTGAATCAATGTTAAATGAAATATCAGAAGGAATAGAGCCAAATGATTTGGAAAATTCAGAAAATATGGAAAATGGTGGCATCCCATTAGGAAATATATTTTCAAATATGTTTTCTGGAGACAAAAAGCAGGAACAAAACCAAGAACAGTCAAGTAATAAAAAAGTAAAAACAAAACCAAGAGAAAAGAAAAAAAGCTTCCTAGATGTATATGGAACAAATTTAACAGCTAAAGCTAGAAGAAACGAATTAGATATTGTTATAGGCAGAAACAGTGAAATTGAAAGAGTAACGCAGATTTTAAATAGACGTTTAAAGAACAATCCATGTTTAATAGGTGAGCCAGGAGTTGGAAAAACAGCAATAGCAAATGGTTTAGCTATAAAAATTGCAAAACAAGAAGTTCCAGCAAAGCTTTTAAATAAAGAGGTATATTTACTAGATATGACTGCAATAATAGCAGGTACACAGTTTAGAGGTCAATTTGAAGGAAGAATGAAAGCATTAATAGATGAATGTAGAGAATCTGGAAATATAATTTTGGTAATAGATGAACTTCACAATATAATAGGTGCTGGAGATGCAGAACATTCAATGAATGCAGCAAATATTTTAAAACCTTCACTTGCAAATGGAGAGGTGCAATTAATAGGAACAACAACATTAAAGGAATATAGAAAATACATAGAAAAAGATACTGCATTAGAAAGAAGATTACAACCAGTTATTGTTGAAGAACCAACAATTGATGCTACAATTGAAATTTTAAAGGAAATAAAGAAATATTATGAAGATTTCCATAAAGTAGCGATATCCAATGATGTTATAGAGCAAACTGTTAAAATGTCTGAGAAATATATACATGATAGATTTTTACCAGATAAGGCAATAGATATTCTAGATGAAGCTTGTGCAAAAATAAATCTTAATAATAAAGAGTTATATGAGTTAGAAATGCTAAAAAATAGATTAGCAAAAATAGAAGAAGAGAAAGAAGAGGCTGTGCAATCAGATTCAATTGAAGAATATCAAAAAGCAGCAGATTTAAAAACAGAGGAGTGTAATATAAGAGATCAGATTGAGGCATTAGATAAAAAATTAATAATAAAAAATCTTACTGTTCAAGATGTTGCAGAGGTAATAGAGCATGCAACAAAAATACCTGTTAAAAAAATAACAGAAGCAGAGGTACAGAAGCTATTAAATTTAGAGCAAAACTTACATAATAGAATTATTGGGCAAGATGAAGCTGTAAAGGCAGTGGCAAAAGCAATTAGAAGAAATAGAGCAGGTCTTCAAAGTGCAAAAAAACCACCATCATTTATATTTGTAGGACCTACAGGTGTAGGAAAAACAGAACTAGCAAAAACATTGGCTTATGAAATGTTTGGTAGTGAAGATTCAATAATAAGAATAGATATGTCTGAATATATGGAGAGCCATTCAACAGCCAAACTAATAGGCTCACCTCCAGGATATGTAGGATATGATGATGCAGGTCAGCTTACAGAAAAAGTAAAAAGAAAGCCATATTCTATAATATTATTAGATGAAATAGAAAAGGCACATCAAGATGTATTTAATCTTTTACTTCAAATATTAGATGATGGAAAGCTTACAGATTCCCAAGGAAACACTGTAAATTTTGAGAATACAATAATAATAATGACATCAAATGCAGGGTCTAATTTGAACAATAACTCAATAGGATTTGGTAAGGATACTGTTGATAAAGGTAAAACAGAAAGAGCATTAAGAGAAATATTTAGACCTGAGTTTCTAAACAGAGTAGATGAAATAATAACATTTGATAGTTTAACAAAAGAGCAATTATTACAAATAGTAGATTTATTATTAAAGAATACACAAAATGTATTAGATAATAAAAATATTAAGTTACAAGTATCAGAAGAAGCAAAAAAATATGTATTAGAAAAAGGAACAGACATAAAATATGGAGCAAGGCCACTAAGAAGGGCAATTCAGAGATACATAGAAGATGAAATATCAGAAATGATATTAAGGGGAGAATTACAGCAATATCAAACAATAGAGGTAACTTTAGAAAATGGAAACTTGAAATTTACTTCAAAGTAAGGGGGAATTATGTTAAAATATATACCAAATGCATTAACAATATTGAGATTTCTTTTAATACCAAT
>CANQXC010000066.1 GCA_947627785.1 uncultured Clostridia bacterium
AGAAGCAGTTCATTCAGTTTTAGAAAAAACACCACCAGAATTAGCAGCAGACATAAGTGATAGAGGAATATATATGACAGGTGGTGGCTCATTAGTAGATGGATTAGATAAATTAATTCAAGAGGAAACAGGAATAAATGTAATGATAGCAGAAGATGCAGTATCTTGTGTGGCATTAGGCACAGGAAAAGCATTGGATAACTTAGATACATTAGATGGAAAAGCAAGAAAGTAATATCAATGTAGACTTAAAAAATTTCTTTTACAATAAAAAAGATGAAAGCAGATTTTTTCTACTTTCATCTTTTTTAGTTAAATAATTATAATATTTATACTAAATTTATTCTTTTATTTCTTTACTATTTTCATAGTATTTCTTTAATTTCTCATATACCAAGTAATTAATTGTACCTGCAGGAAATTTTCCATCTTTATTAGGTTTTCCAGCAGGAACTCCTGTTAAAATTTCGATTCCTTCATCAATGGTAGAAATTGCATATATATGGAAGTTGCCGTTTTTAACACTTTCTATTATTTCATCTGATAAATGTAAATTACGAACATTTTGAATAGGAATGATTACACCTTGTTCACCAGTTAAACCACGTTGTTTGCATATATTGTAGAAACCTTCAATTTTTTCATTAACTCCACCAATAGGTTGAATAAATCCTTTTTGATTAACAGAGCCAGTTACTGCAAGTGACTGATTTATTGGCATATTAGATAGACTAGAAAGTATTGCATAACATTCTGTACTTGAAGCACTATCTCCATCTACACCATTATACAATTGTTCAAAACAAAGACTTGCTGTTAGTGATAGAGGAAAGTCTTGTGCAAATTTTTCACCAAGGTAACCTCTAAGAATAAGTACACCCTTTGAATGTGTAGAGCCAGACATTTCGACTTCACGTTCTACATTCACAACCCCAGTTTTACCCATATAAGTATTAGCAGTTATTTTTGCAGGTTTACCAAATGTATAATCTCCTATTGTCATAACAGTTAAACCGTTGATTTCTCCAACTTTAAAGCCTTCGGTATCTATAAGTAAAGCTTTTTCTTCAATTAAATCAGAATATTGCTGGTCATATTTTTTTACTCTTTCAACTCTCTTTTTTAAGGCTTTATCAATATAATCAGAATTTATTAATTTTTTCCTTGAAAGTTTAGCCCAAGTAGAAGCTTCTGAAACTATTTCTCCAATTTCATTAAAATGTGTAGATAATTTGTTTTTATCATCAGATAGGCGAGAGGCATATTCTACAACTTTAGCCATAGCAGTTCTATCTAATGGAAGACAATTTTCCTTCTCACAGTAACTATGAACAAATTTTGATAAACTTAAAATGTTATCACTGTTTCTAGGAGCAGTTTCCTCAAATTCAACTTTTATTTTAAATAGTTTTTTAAAATCTGGGTCTAATGCAAGTAAAGTATGGTAAATATTTGAATCTCCTAAAAGTAAAACTTTTATATTTAATGGAATAGGTTCAGGTTTTAAAGAAATCATAACCATTGCAGAACGTTGTTCCATATTATTTTCTATGTTAGCTTCTTTTACAAGTAGTGCTTTTTTTAAAGTATCATAACATATTTGGTTAGAAAGTAAATCTTGAGCTTGCAATATAATGTATCCACCATTAGCTTTATGAATAGCTCCAGGCTTTAACATTGTATAATCTGTTCTAAGCATTCCATATTGATTTTCATATTCTAACTTACCAAATAAATTTTGATATGAATAGTTAGAATCCATAATAACAGGAGCTCCTTGAGTATTGCTATTATCTATAAATAGATTAACTCTATAATTTAACCATGGCTGTGTACTTTCCGGTTTAGGAGATTGAGGTGTAGCAGGGTTAAAAACTTCTTCTGTTATAAAATGATTGATATTTTTTAATATATCTTGTTTTATATTATCTAAGAAATTTACAATTTTAGTGTTTTTCTTGTAAGTTGCTCTAATAGGATTGATATATGAATTTATAGTAAGAAGAGCGATGTTAGATTGCCATTCATCTATTCTTTTTTCAGATTCTTTTTCAATAACTTTTAATTGTCCAATAACTTGCATAATTTGTTCTTGTACAATATTAGACTTTTGCTCATAACTTTGTTTTATAGAATCATCTAATTTTTCAAATTCAGCCTCGTCAAGAGTTTTACCTTCAAATACAGGTAGCATATATATTCCATTTGGAGCAGCTTTAACTTGAAAATCATTTTTTAAAGTTTCTTTATTTAAATTATCAAGAATTTTTTCTCTTTTTTCTTCAAATTTTTGTTTAATCAAATTTTTTTCTTTTTCAAAATCTTCATTATTAAATGTTCTTTTTAAATATTTTTTTACATCCTCAATAAAGCTATCCATGGCTTGAACAAAAACTTTTCCTTCACCAGCAGGAAGAGATACAGCAATTGGTTCATTGGGATTATCAAAATTGTAAATATAGCACCAGTCATCTGGAGTTTTATGTTTAGCTGCAATTTCAGACACATACTGTTTAGAATACATTGTCTTTCCAACTCCAGAAGGTCCTTCAATATAAAGATTATAACCTTTTGTAGTTATGTTTAATCCAAATTGTAAAGCAGCAATACCTCTTTCTTGTCCATATATTAAGCCAACATTATCAAGGTCATCAGTTGTTTCAAATTCAAAAATATTTGGGTTACATGTGTTTTTTAAATCTTTGTAAGTTAATTCGTGTTTTTTCATTAGTATATCATCCTTTCTTTCTTCTTAATTAATATATGTGATTTTTAAATATTATTCTGTTATAGTAAAATTTTTAAAAAGTAAAAATTAAATATATATTTTTAAAAATAGAAATTTAATTTAGAAATACAATGTCATAATATAGGCATCTTCAGTACCATTATAATATTTTTTCCTTATTCCTAAATTCTTAAAACCAAATTTCAAATAAAGCTTTTGTGCATATATATTTTTAGTATTAACTTCTAATGTAAGAGAAGACTTATTTAATTTCTTTGACATTATTATAAGATTTTCAAGAAGAATACTTCCAATACCATTATTTCTATAAGATTTCTTTACAGCAATATTAGTAATATGTATATCATCAACAGAAATCCATATACCTGCAAAACCAACTATTTGGTTATCTAATCTTGCAATTATATATTTAGAATTAGTATTTTCAAGTTCAGCCTTTAAAATACTAGTTTCCCAAAAATCGTCAAATTCAGAATTATAAATAGGTTCAATTTCATAGAAATCACTTAAACTCATAGTAAAAATTTGTATATTATTCATTTTTAACTCTTTCTTTTTATATTATATATTTAACTTAAAGTGTAGGTTTAATTTATTAATAATTATTTATATTATTGACTAAATTATGAATTATAATATTTCAATCTTTCAGCTTGAGACTTACGTAAATACATAACAGATAGGTTATCTGCATCAGTAATAAGTCCTTTTAAATATTTTTTATATCCACAAATTCCAATATTAGAGCTATATATTGTTTTATCAAAATTAGATGAGGCATTTACTAAATAAGCACCATCACCTACATAGGCAATATTAGAATAATTTTTAAAAATTGGAATTAAATTATTAACATCATCAGCAAAATAATCAGAAACTTGGGCATAATTTTTATCAAAAATTCCTGCATAAACTTGATTATTTCTAGCATCTATTAGAGAACAAATATAATCAAATCCTTTTACGTTGTAAGCCAAACCTTCTAAGGAAGAACAACTAACTATAGGTATATCTTTAAATTCAGAAATTGCTTTTATTGTAGCAATACCGATACGAATACCTGTAAAAGACCCAGGTCCATTATCAACAGCAATAAGTCCAACCTCTGAAAGTGATGTATTAGTAAGCTTAAGTAACTCATCAATAAGCGGCATGAATTTTTCAGAATGAGTTTTTTCATTGCAAATATTTAATTCTTTAATAAGTTTATCATTTTCAAGTAAAGAAACAGAACAATTACTACTTGAAGTTGAGGCTGCTAATATTTTCATAATTACATTCCTTTCATTTCTATATTAATATATCGTTTGTTTAAATTATCATTATCTTTAGAGATTGTTACTTTAACAAATTTATTTAAAATAGGCTCAAGCATTTCGCCCCATTCAATTATGCAAATACCTTTATCGAAATATTCAGTACCACCAATTGCATAAAATTCATCAATATCTTCTAATCTATAAACATCAAAATGATATATATTTATATCGTTTTTGCTATATTCATTCACTATTGTAAAAGTA
>CANQXC010000067.1 GCA_947627785.1 uncultured Clostridia bacterium
ACCTGTATATTTATCAGTATTTTTAAGACATAGGATTTTTTAAATCCATTTAGATTTTGAGTCATGTGCGTCTGCCAGTTCCGCCACAACGGCATATTACGAAGGGCTTATTTTTGCCCTTTTATGGTTTATATGCATTTTTCTGATCTCTTCTATCTTTATTTTGTCTTCTATCAGACTTTCTTTTATCTGTTGATACATTTTCGCTTGTTTTTCTTCTATCTTCAATTTTTCTTCTTTCTTTTTTTCTTCTGTCTTCAAACATTTTTCCATTTGAGTCTATTACCATCTTTAGAACACCTCCCTATAATTTCTTCACTAGTTCTTTAAATTTATTTCCTCTTTCTTCGAAATTTTTAAACATATCAAAACTTGCACTTGCTGGTGAAAATAACACAATCTGATTTGTTTTTGCTTTTTGTTTTGCTCTTTTTATTGCATCTTCTAGCGATTTTTCTTTGTATATTTCTATATTTATATTAAGCTCTTCGCTCTTCTTTTTTACTACTCCATATATTTTTTCTGAAGTTGCTCCCATAAGAATTAATGTTTTTACTTTTTCAAGTATTGGCTCTGCAATTGGTTCGTAATCTAAATGCTTATCATATCCTCCTGCTATTAAAACAATTTCTTCATCAAATGATTTTAATCCTGCAATCGTTCTTGTTGGACTTGAAGCAATTGAATCATTATACCATTTTACTCCTTTAATTTCTCGTACAAATTCTAGTCTATGATTAACTCCTTCAAAATTTTTTATTGCTCTTGCTTGCTCTTCTACATCTACTAATGTTTTAGTTGCTGCAATTGCTGCACATATATTTTCTGCATTATGAACTCCTCTAAGATGTGTATCTTTTAATTTTAATATATGTCTTCTTAAACTATCTTCACAACTTTTAATTATTCCATCATCATATATAATTCCATTTGGCAATTTCTCTTTACTACTAAAAAAGATTACTTTGCTTTTTGCTTCTTTTTCAAAACCTCTTGTTATGTCATTGTCATAATTTAATATTAATATATCACTTTCTTTTTGATATTTCAAGATATTTTTCTTAGATTTTATATATTCTTCATATGACTTATGTATATCTAAATGATTTGGTGTTACATTTGTTACAACTGCAATATTAGGACTTTTTTTCATTGTCATTAATTGAAAACTACTTAGTTCTAGCACTACAATATCTTCTGGCTGCATATTCCTTATCTCTGTAAATAACGGTACTCCTATGTTACCTCCTAAATAACATTTATATTTATTTTTTAAGATTTCATAGATTAATGATGTTGTAGTTGTTTTTCCATCACTACCTGTAACTGCAATTATTTTACATGGTGCCAACTCTAAAACTAATTCTATTTCTGATGTAAGTTTTGCTCCATTTTTTACTGCCTCTTCTATTTCTGGTAAATCTGGCCTACATGATGGAGATTTGAAAATTATATCAAAGTCCTTTAATTTTGACAAGTAGTTTTCTCCAAAAGATGTTTTTATTTTATATTCTTCTATTTTATTTAATATGTCTTTGTCTATCTTGTCTTCTTCTCTTTTATCAAATGCTGTAATTCTTGCATCTAAATCATTTAGATAATCTAGTAATGGCTTATTACTCACACCTAAACCAATTATAGCTACTTTTTTGTTTTTTAAAGAGTTATTAAATTCTTCTAATTCTTTATTTTTCACTATAATTCTCATTCCTTTCAAGCACAGATATATTTATTAAATAAAAATGTTTCTTATCTAAAAATACTTTAGTTATTTACTTGCTTCAGTATTTTATTATTTTATCATATCAATAATAGTCTTAAATACATTCTTTGCTACTTCACTTTTCATCTTTGCTCTATCATCTATTTCTACTAATATACTTTTATTAATGCATTGTTTAGTATCATTATTATATATTGTATAATACACTTTGTTTTCTTTGCTTAATGTATTTCCAAGCTCTCCTGTTATACCTACTCCAATATTGCTTTTTGCAAATTCTGCTACTCTTCTTGCCATTTCCTCAGATGTTTTTGTGCTATAAACAGTATATTCATTTATTATATCTTTGTCAACATTAAATTTTATTTTATATTCATTTGAATATGTTACTAAACTTACTTTTAATACATTAGATGCTCCTGATATATTTGTTATTGAATTTGCTAAAAAGCCACCTGTACATGATTCCATAAATGCTATTGTTTTATTTTCTTGTTCTAATTTTGTTACAATATTTTCACAAATTCGTTCCATTTATCTTATCCTTTCAATCTTTAGTTATTTATTATTCAAAAAATTCACCCATTTTTATTTGGTTTCCTCGTAAAAAATCTTGTATAGACATTCTCTTAGCATTCTCGGCTTGAACTTCTTGCAATATTACTACACTATTTTTTGCTTTTACATACAACCCTTTTTTTATATCTGAATATATAACTGTTCCACCTTCTAATGTTTCCATTCGTTCTTTATGTTCTTTAAACTCTGGATGTTCTGACTCAAATTCATCCATATCTAAGCTTTCTACTTTCCATATTTTTATTTTTTTCCCATTTAATGTTGAATATGCCCCCATTATTGGGTTTAGTCCTCTAACTAAATTTTTTATTTCTTTTCCTGTTTTATTGTTCCAATCTATTTTCGCCATTTCTTTATTTAGCATCGGAGCCATTGAAAAATCGCTACCTTGCTTTGTTCTGGATGCTATGCCCTTTTCAATATAATCAACTGTTTTTACTAACATTTCTCCACCAATTTTAGAAAGTTTATCCCACAATTCTCCTGTTGTTTCATCTTCTCCTATTTCTACTTCTTGTTTTAGAATTATATCACCTGTATCCATTCCTTCATCCATATACATAGTTGTAATACCTGTTGTTTTATCACCATTTATAACTGCCCATTGTATTGGTGCTGCTCCTCTGTATTTTGGAAGTAATGAGCCATGTACATTTATTGAACCTAATTTTGGTATATTTAATATTTCTTTTGATAAAATCTTACCATAAGCAACTACACAAAATAAGTCTGGATTTAGCTCTTCTAAAATTTCTTTTATTTCTCCTATTTTTTGTGGTTGAAGCACTGGTATATTTTTTTCTATAGCAAACTCTTTTACTGGTGATGCTATCATTTTCATTCCTCTACCCTTTGGTCTATCTGGATTTGTTATAACCGCTATAATATTATGTTTTGCATTATATATCGCTTCTAAAGATTCTTTTGCAAAATCTGGTGTACCCATAAAAATTATGTTTAACATTCTTTGTATTTCCTTTCCTAAAAACGAGAATTATACTACAATATTAAATTGTAGTATTTTTCACAATAATACTTTATGTATAATATTATTTATGAACCTTACTAATTTATATACATTTTTTATACACTATTTTTCTGGATTTATATATTCTAATGTTCCTGGTATTATCTTATCTATAAATACCTCTCCATTTAAATGATCTACTTCATGACATATAGCTTGTGCTAAAAGTCCTGTTGCTTTAATTTCTATCTTTTTACCATTCTCATCTAATGCTTTTACTCTTACCTTTTCTGGTCTTTCTATTTTTCCAAATTTGTTTGGAAAACTTAAACATCCTTCTTCTACTACTTGTTTTCCTGATGTTGAAACTATTTCTGGATTTATTATTACATGAACAGGTTCTCCATCTCCAACATCTATTACTATTACTTGTTTCAATATTCCAACTTGAACTGCTGCTAAACCTACGCCATCATATTTATGCACTGTATCAAGCATGTCCTTTACAAGTTCTCTTATTTTATCATCAACAATTTCTACCTTCTTAGATTTTTTTGTTAATATTTCGTCTCCTTCTTTTCTTATCATTCTAATTGCCATTCCACTATATGCTCCTTTCAATTTTTCTAAAATTAACTCATATTATTTGGATTTACATCTACACTTATTCTTGTTTTTTTATATTTTAAATTATAGAAATCTTCTAAAGCTTTATTTATTATATCTATAATTTTATTATTTAACTTACATTTTGCAATTATTCTCCACCTATATTTATATTTTATTCTATCTATTGGTGCTGGTAATGGAGGCATAATTTGCATTTCTACTTGTCCATATCTTTTTAGCAAATTATATAATTTTTCTGATGCTTCTCTAATTTCAGTTTTATCTACTGAATTTATTCCGAACATAATTATATCGCAAAATGGCGGATATTTCAATTGTTTTCTTAATTCTATTTCAGTTTTATAAAAATTATCATA
>CANQXC010000068.1 GCA_947627785.1 uncultured Clostridia bacterium
CGTTTGGTCGCTGCGCAGGTTTTCAAAATTAATATATTTTACTTTATTAATAATATGTATAGGCTGTGAATTGTAACCAAATTATAAAAAAATTAGAACATATTTTCGCAAAAAGCTTGATTTAAAAAAAATTTATGATATAATATATAAAAATGATTTTTGTTCTTGTAAAAATTCCCAAAAATAAAGAGTAAAAAAATATAAATAAAAAGGAGGATTTTATGCTAGATATAGAAAATATGACTTTATTAGAATTAAAAGAATTAGCAAAAGAAAACAATGTGAAAAACATTTCAAAACTAAAAAAAGAGGATTTAATTACAGTATTAAAACAGGTGATTCCATATGAAAAAAATACAGAAGAAATGCAATACATAGATATAGAGGATAACATAATTGATGAATCAAAAGAAAAAAAAGAAATAACAGAAAAAAGATATGATAAAAATGGAGAACCAATTGTAGATTATAAGCTAACTAATGAAACTGACGAAATAGTAGAGGGAATTTTAGATATACTACCAGACGGCTATGGATTTTTAAGAGGGGAAAATTATTTATCCAGCCCAAAAGATGTATATTTATCTGCAATTCAAATTAAAAGATTTAGACTAGATAATGGAGATATAGTAAAAGGTATATCAAGGCTAAAAGAAGGGGAAAAGTTCCCATCATTAATATTTGTAGGAGAAGTAAATGGTGAACATCCTGAAAAAGCCATGAAAAGGAAACGCTTTGATGAATTAACACCTATATATCCAACAGAAAAATTAAAACTTGAAACAGACTCAAACGAATTTGCTATGAGAATGATTGATTTAATTTCTCCAATAGGAAAAGGGCAAAGGGGAATGATAGTTGCTCAACCAAAAGTAGGAAAAACAACATTAATTAAAAAAATAGCAAATAGCATATCTAAAAACAATCCAGAAGTAGAATTGATAGTATTACTTATAGATGAAAGACCAGAAGAAGTAACAGATATGAAACGTTCTATAAAAGGACAAGTAATTTATTCTACATTTGACGAATTACCAGAGCATCATATTAAAGTAGCAGAAATGGTATTAGAAAGAGCTAAAAGATTAATAGAGCAAAACAAAGATGTTGTAATATTATTAGATAGTATTACAAGACTTGCAAGAGCCTATAACTTAGTAATACCATCATCTGGTAGAACATTATCAGGAGGGCTAGACCCAGCTGCTTTACATAAACCTAAAAAATTCTTTGGAGCTGCTAGAAATATAGAAAATGGAGGAAGCCTTACAATTTTAGCTACAGCACTAATCGATACAGGTAGTAGAATGGACGACGTTATTTTTGAGGAATTCAAAGGTACTGGAAATATGGAAGTTCATCTAGATAGAAAACTTTCAGAAAAACGTATATTCCCAGCAATAGATATAAACAAATCTGGAACTAGAAGAGAAGACTTACTACTTAATAAAAAAGAATTAGAAGCTGTATTTGCCTTAAGAAAAGCCATGAATAGCATGCCTGTTTCAGATGTTACAGAACAAATTTTAGATTTTATGACTAAATCTAAAAATAATGAAGATTTTTTATCTAAAATAGAGTTATTTATTAAAAAATTTAAGTAAAATTGCTATGATGTGATAAATTATATACAACTTCTAAACTTTATGCTTAAAATATACAATCCTTATTAGTTGGACAAAGCTTAAAGTAAAATTTAGAATTTCACTTATATATATTGAAATTATGTAACCATAAATTCCAAGTGTTGGAACAAAAAAATAAATAAAGCCTATGCTTATAAGCAAATCTATAATATTTATAATCATTATGCCCACTTGCGCATCAAGACCTTTTAAAATACTGTCAACAACAGTATCAACATATATTAATGTAGCAAGTGGGGCTAATATTTGTATATATTTGCCAACAGAAGCTTCTTTATAAATAGTAGTGCCTAAATTGTTAGCAAAAAGAAACAGTATAAGAGTTAAAAAAATAGATACAAGGCCAACTAAAAAAAGTAAAATCTGTGTTATTTGTTTTATTCTTTTATAATCTCTTTTTACATTATACCTTGAAAATTCAGGTATAAGCAAATTGGCAAATGACTTTAATAAAACGTCAGGAAATGTTATAATAGGCAAAGCCATGCCATTTATAATTCCATAAATTGATAAGGTTTTGGCGCAATTTATACCACTTTTTTCTATACTAGAGGGAATAATCAATTGCTTAAAAGTGGTAAGACCAGAACGTATATAAGAAGTAATAGCAATCGGTATAGATATTTTTAAAATTCTATGTATATATCCACCGCCTTGTAGCTATTTCCATTGAGCCATTATGTTGTTTTTTATCAAAAAAATATATAATCCAAATATAAATAAAAGTAATTATTTCTGAAATTAAATCTCCCAATATTAAAGCATAGCAAGAATATTCTAATCCATTTGGCAAAAATAGCATGAGTATGTATGAAGTAACAATAACTTTGGCAATATGTTCAATAAATTGACCAATTGCATTTTTATAAACTTTGCGTATTCCTGCAAAATATCCATTAATTGCTGAAGATATTGAAATAAGAGGAAGGGCTAAACAAATTAAGTATATAACAGATGGCTGTACTTTACTATGTAAAAAGTTTTCTATAATAAAATCAGTATTAATATAAAGAAGAATACTACTAATGGTACTTATAAAAAAAGATATTAATAAACAATGTTTCATAACTTTTTTTATACCACCATAATTATATAAAGCTAGTTCTTCAGATACAACACGGGTAACTGAAAAGTTAATACCAGAACAAGCAAGAGTAATTCCAAATAAGTATACATTCATTACAAGATGATATATTCCTAAGTTTTCAGAACCAATTTTTGAAGCTACAAATGATGTAAAATATATGTCAATTATGCGAAAAATAATTGATGTAAGTATTATAGATGATATGTTAATTATAAAATATTTAAATCTATTCATTTTATTATAATCTCCTATAAACATTATAATTGAATATATTATTTTTATACCTTATTTAATTTTTTACGAACAACTGTTTACAAATTAATAATAAAGTGATATAATACAAGATATAGGAACTATTGTTTGGGGGCGAAAAAATGATAAATGAATATAAAAATATCTATATAGCTATTGATTTAAAAAGCTTTTATGCATCTGTAGAATGTCAAGAAAGAGGGCTTAATCCATTAACAACAAACCTAGTAGTTGCAGATAGTAGTAGAACAGAAAAAACAATATGCTTAGCAGTAAGTCCATCATTAAAACAATATGGAATACCAGGCAGAGCAAGATTATATGAAGTAGTACAAAAAGTTAAAGAAATAAATTCTCAAAGAAGATTAAATGCACCTAATCATACATTTACATGTTCTTCTTATGACGATACAGCATTAAAACGTAATTTAGATTTAGAGTTATCTTATATAATAGCTCCTCCAAGAATGAGTTATTACATACAATACAGCACAAAAATTATTAATGTTTATTTAAAATGGTTTTCTATAGAAGATATATATATTTATTCAATAGATGAAGTTTTTATAGATATAACTCATTATCTTAAAACATATAATTGCACTCCAAGAGAGCTTGCAACAAAAGTTATTCAAGATGTATTAAAAGAAACAGGAATAGTTGCAACCTGTGGTATTGGTACAAATATGTATCTTGCCAAAGTTGCAATGGATATTGTAGCAAAACATACAGATGCAGATAAATTTGGTGTGAGAATTGCAGGTTTAGATGAATTAGCTTATAAAAAATATTTGTGGAGTCACAAACCTTTAACTGATTTTTGGAGAGTAGGAAAAGGTATAGCTCAAAAGTTAGAAAAAAATGGAATGTTTACAATGGGAGATGTTGCAAGACAGTCTATTAAAGATGAAGAAAAATTATACAAATTATTTGGAATTAATGCAGAATTACTTATAGACCATGCTTGGGGATATGAGCCTTGTACTATTAATAGTGTAAAATCATATAAGCCAATAACAAATAGTTTAAGTTCAGGGCAAGTTTTAAAAGAGCCATACAACTATGAAGAAACCAAGCTAATAATAAAAGAAATGGCAGAATTATTATCACTTGACTTAGTAAAAAAAGATTTAGTTACAAGTAAACTTGTATTAGAAATAGGCTATGATGTTAGTAATCTTTCAAAATCCAATTTTGATAATTTTTATAATGGAGAAATAGAGGCGAAAAGTAATGTTTATCAAAAAAATAAATGGGATTTATTTGAGTT
>CANQXC010000069.1 GCA_947627785.1 uncultured Clostridia bacterium
CCTGGTTCTCTTTCTGGTTTAAAATCTATATAAGGATATTTTCTGTTTGATGGTTTTATTTCTTCTAATTCTATTTTTTCTAGTGATTTTTTTCTTGATGTTGCTTGTTTTGATTTTGATGCATTTGCACTAAATCTTGCAATAAATTCTTGCAATTCTTTTATTTTTTCTTCTTTCTTTTTATTTTGTTCTTTTGCTTGTTTTAATGCAAGTTGACTAGATTCGTACCAGAAATCATAGTTACCCGGATATATTTTTATTTTTCCAAAGTCTACGTCTGCTATATATGTGCATACTTTATTTAAAAAGTATCTATCATGCGATACAACAATTACTGTATTTTCAAAATTTATTAAAAATTCTTGTAACCACTCTATGCTTTTTATATCTAAATCGTTTGTTGGTTCATCTAGTAACAAAATATCTGGGTTTCCAAATAAACTTTGCGCAAGTAATACTTTTACTTTGTCTTTTGCTTCTAGTTCTTTCATTAATTTATAATGATTTACTGCTGGTATTCCTAAATTATTTAATAGTATTGCTGCATCTGATTCTGCACTCCAACCATCTAAATTTCCAAATCTTTCTTCTAGTTTTGCAGCTTTTATTCCATCCTCTTCATTAAAGTCTGGTTTTGCGTATAAGGCTTCCTTTTCCTTCATTATGCTGTATAATTCTTTGTTTCCCATTATTACTGTATCTATTACTGGAATTTCTTCATATTCAAAATGGTTTTGTTTTAGTACAGATATTCTTGCTCCTTTTTCTACTGTTATTTCTCCTTTGCTTGGTTCTATTTCTCCTGATAAAACTTTTAAAAATGTGGATTTTCCAGCACCATTTGCACCTATTAATCCATAACAATTTCCTTTTGTAAATTTTATATTTACGTCTTCAAATAAAACTCTTTTTCCAAATCTTACTGTTACACCTATTGAATTTATCATTTTTTCTCTCCTAAAATTTTATATCATATCTTTTTTCTTAAGCCAAATAAACACAATTATTGCTATTATTACTGAGCATCCCATTAAAATTGCAAATCCATATGGACTCGTATTAAATGGCAATTTTACGTTCATTCCCCATATACTAGCTATTAATGTAGGTAATGATATTAGTATTGTAAGCGATGTTAAAAATTTCATTACACCATTTAAGTTATTTGAAATTATTGATGAGTATGCATCCATTGTACTTGTTAAGATATCACTATATGTTTTACTCATTTCTATTGCCTGCTTGTTTTCTATTATGGCATCTTCTAGTATATCTTCATCTTCTTCATACATTTTTAATATTTTACCTCTTAATGTTTTTTCCATTACTATTTCATTTGATTTTAATGATGTTGTTATATATATTAAGCTGTTTTGCAAGTTTAATAATTGTATTAAATCTTTATTTTGCATACTTTGTTGTAATAAAAATACTGTTGCTTCTTGCTCTTTGTTTATTTTTTTTAGGTTATCCAAATAGCAAGATGAATTTAAAAATAGTATTTGTAATAAAAATCTTGTTTTCTTATATGTATAAAAACTTTTTATTCTATTTTTTTCAAATGCATCTATTACTTTATTTCTTCTTAATGATACTGTTATGAAATAATCATCCCCAACTATTATTACACCTAGTGGCATTGTTGTATATGTTCTATCATCTTTTATATCTTCTATAATTGGTACATCTATAACGAATAATATCATGTTATCTTCTATATCAATTCTGGCTTGTTCTTCAAAGTCTAATGGGTATCTAATAAAGTCTTCTTCTATATTTAATTCTGTGCAAACTCTTTTTATCTCCGACTCGGACGGGTTCACTAGATTTATCCATACTCCTCTTTTTATTTCTTCTACTTCTTCTATTTTTTGTGTTTGTATATCTGTATTATAAATTTTTATCATATGACCCCCTCCTCGCATTTTATTTTGATTTATTATATATTTTTATAAAATTTTTAAAGCATACTTATTAATTATAACACAAAAACCTTGTATATAACAAGGTTTTTTAAAAAATACTATTTTTAATTAATAGCTATCCACTACTTTAGTTTTTATAATACTCCTGTATTCTTTTTACAGCTTTTTCAGTGTTCTCTTTTGTTCCAAAACCTGTTAATCTAAAGTATCCTTCTCCACTTGGTCCAAATCCAACTCCTGGTGTTCCTACTACTCCTACATTTTGTAATAATTCATCAAAGAATTCCCATGATTTTTTTCCTTCTGGTACTTTAAGCCATACATATGGTGCATTCTCTCCACCAAAAGTTTTGAAACCTACTTTTTCTAGCCCTTCTTTTATTGTTTTTGTATTATTCATATAATATTGTATATTCTTTTCTATCTCATTTTGAGCTGATTTAGTATATACTGCTTCTGCTCCTCTTTGTGTTATATATGAAACTCCATTTGATTTTGTACTTTGTCTTCTATTCCACATTTTATTTAATTGTACTTTATTACCTTCTTTTGTATAACCTACTAATTCTTTTGGAACTACTGTGTATCCACATCTTATTCCTGTAAAGCCTGCAGATTTTGAATAACTTTTGAATTCTATTGCTACCTCTTTTGCACCTTCTATTTCATATATGCTATGTGGAATACTTTCATCTTGAATATATGCTTCATATGCAGCATCATACAAAATTATTGATTGATTTTCTTTTGCATAATCTACCCATTTTTTTAGTTCTTCTTTTGTAATTACTGTTCCCGTAGGATTATTAGGAAAGCACAAATATATCATATCTATTTTTTCTGTTGGTATTTGTGGTATAAAATTGTTCTCTGCATTTACTTCTAAATATGTTATACCTTCATATTTTCCATCGACAATGCATCCACTTCTTCCTGACATTACATTTGTATCAAGATATGCTGGATATACTGGGTCTGTTATTGCTACTGTATTATATTTTGCAAATATATCTACTATATTTCCTATATCTGTTCCTATCCCATCTGATATAAATACCTCATAATTTTCAAATTTTATCCCTCTTTTTTTATAATCGTTTTTTATGATTTTTTCTTTTAGAAAATCATATCCAACTTCTGGTCCATAACCTCTAAATGTTTTACTATCTGTCATTTCATCTACTGCTTTTTTCATTGCTTCTGCAACTTTCTTTGGAATTGGTCTTGTTACATCACCTATTCCTAATTTTATTATATCTTTATCTGGATTTTTTTCTTGATATTCCTTTACCTTGTTTGCTATTGTTACAAATAAATAGCTATCTTCTAATTTTAAAAAATTTTCATTAATTGTTATCATATTCAAATTCCCCCTCATATATTGTTGTTGCTGGACCCGTCATATATACATGATTATTTTTTTGGTTCCATTCTATTTTCAATATTCCCCCTAACAACTCTACATTAACTTTTCTCTCCGTTAATTTTCTTAATATGCAAGATACTGCAACGCTACACGCTCCTGTTCCACAGGCAAATGTTTCCCCTGAACCTCTTTCCCACACTCTTACTTTTATTTTTTGTGGATTGATTATTTGTATGAATTCTACATTTATCTTGTTTGGAAAATGTTCATCATTTTCTAAAATTGGTCCATATTTTTCTATTTCAAAATTTTCTAAATCATTTACTTGTATTATTGCATGTGGATTTCCCATTGATACACAATCTGCTAAAAATGTTCTATCTTTTGTTTTTAATTCTAATCCCTGTATTAATTGCATGTTAGATAATACTGGTATTTTTTCTGCTAGGAAAACTGGCTCTCCCATATCAACAGTTACTGTTTCTACTTTTTCGTTTTCTATATTTAATTGTAAACTTTTGACTCCTGCTAGTGTTTCTATTGTAATTTCTGTTTTATTTGTTAACCCTTTATCATATACAAATTTTCCAACACATCTTATGCCATTTCCACACATTTCTGCTTCTGTACCATCACTGTTGAACATTCTCATTTTGAAATCTGCAATGTTACTTTTGCAAATTAGAATTAAGCCATCACTACCAATTCCAAAATGTCTATTACTAACAAATTGAGCTAAGGAGGATATGTTTTTAACATATAGATTTTTTTCTACGCAATCTATATAAACATAATCGTTCCCTAGCCCATGCATTTTTGTAAATTTAATCATATAATTCACCCTTTTTAGGTATTAATAAATTGGTTTAATATAATTATATTAAACTGCTTTATATTATATCACAAATTT
>CANQXC010000070.1 GCA_947627785.1 uncultured Clostridia bacterium
AAATGATATAATAGTTTTAGCAGGAAAAGGTCATGAAACATATCAAGAGATAAATGGAGTAAAAAGACATTATGATGAAAGAGAAATTATAAAGGAGGTAATATAAATTGTATTTTCAAACAAGAATACTGTTTGTGTCGTTCGCGGCAACAGTAATGCTAGCAATATTTATAATACCTATATTAAGAAGATTTAAGATTGGCCAAATAGAAAGAGATGAGGGGCCACAAAGTCATTTAGGAAAAAAAGGGACACCAACAATGGGTGGAATAATTATAGCACTTGGAATAATAGTTGGAACAATAGGAGGTTATATATATTATTCTTCAACAGACCCAGTTGTAGGTAATAAATTATTTCCACTTTTACTTATATCAATAGGTTTTGGACTAATTGGATTTATAGATGATTATAAAAAATTAGTATTAAAAAATACAAAAGGATTAAAACCTTCAAGTAAAATGCTTGGACTACTCATAATTTCAGTTTTGTATACATTATATTTATTAAGAGGAATAAATTTAGGAACAGCTACAATAATTCCATTCTTAAAGAAACAGTTAGTATTGCCAGTGTTAGTATATATACCTTTTGCAATTTTAGTTATGCTTGGAACAACAAATGCGGTAAACTTAACAGATGGTATAGATGGCTTAAGCACAAGTGTAGCAGCAATAATTACAACATGTTTAACTGTAATTGCAATAATTTTAGATGTAAAAGAAATAGTAGTATTTGGAAGTATAATCGTAGGTGCATGTTTAGGATTTTTAATATTTAACTTAAATACAGCAAAAGTTTTTATGGGAGATACTGGTTCATTACTTCTAGGAGGGGTAATATCAGCAATAGCATTATATTTACAAATGCCACTTATATTAATAATAATTGCAGCAATTCCTGTTATAGAAACAATATCTGTTGTACTTCAAGTTGTATACTTTAAGAAAACAGGAGGAAAAAGATTTTTCAAAATGGCTCCATTACATCATCATTTTGAACTTTCTGGGTGGGGAGAAAATAAAGTAGTATCTATATTTTGTATATTTACATTAATGTTATGTATAATAGGGTTATGTTCTATTTAAACTTAAGATAAAAACAGTGTAGAAATTTTCTGCACCTAGATTTATTCTAGAAAGGAATAACATTTGTTATGAAAAGTAAGGTAAAGAAGGAAAAAAGTAAACCATTTGATTTTATTTTATGTATGGTAGTATTAATACTATTAGGATTAGGAATAACAATGGTGCTTTCAGCAAGTTCGCCAATGTCATTAGCTACAACATCTAGTAGTTACACATATGTAACTAAGCAAGCAATTGCAGCAGTATTGGGAATATTTGTTATGTATGTTGTATCAAGAATAGATTATAAAATACTAGCGAAATTCAGTAAACTAATTTGGATTGTATCTATTGTAATATTATTACTTGTTGTTGTACCAGGAATAGGAGTTACTGTAAAAGGAGCAACTAGATGGATAAAATTCCCTGTATTTGGATCAATTCAGCCATCAGAGATAACAAAATTAGGACTAATAATATCATGCGCTGCATATCTTACAGCATATAGAAATGAACTAAAAAAGTTATGGAAAGGTTTCTTTTTACCAATAATATTGTTTATAGGTTTTGCTGTAGGTATACTTATGACTATTCAATCACATTTGAGTGCATCTGTTTTAATAATTTTAACAATTTCAATGATGATGCTTATGGCAGGATGTAAGATATCCCATTTTTTAATTTTTGGAGGAACAGGAGCTACTGCTGGAATTGCAGGATTGTATATACTTGCAAAAAAGTTTGGAATAGGAGCATATAGATTAAAAAGAATAACAGCATTTATAAATCCTTGGGCAGACCCATTAGATACAGGATGGCAAATAATACAAGGGCTTTATGCAATAGGTTCAGGAGGATTATTTGGTGTAGGTCTTGGAAACAGCAGACAAAAATATTTATACATATCAGAACCTCATAATGATTACATATTTGCAGTTTTAGCAGAAGAATTAGGATTTGTAGGTTGTGTACTTGTAATATTACTATTTGCAGTATTTATTTGGAGAGGAATAATAATTTCAATGAAAGCACCAGATATGTTTGGAAGTTTGCTAGCATGTGGAATAACATCACTTATAGGTTTCCAAGCAATTATAAATATAGCAGTTGTAACATCATCAATGCCTGTAACAGGAATTTCATTGCCGTTTTTCAGTTATGGAGGAACATCACTCATAATATTATTAGCAGCAGTCCGGAATTTTACTGAACATTTCAAGACAATCAACTAAAATTTAAAAATTATTATATATTAGTTCAATACTATAAAATAAAAATTCCTTAGTTCGTTTGTCTAACGTCCAGTTCGCAGAAATTCTATGTATCTTTTTTGGCACCCTTTCAAAGTAAATTTGAACTATTTCCAAAAAATCTACTTAGAATTTCTTGCTCCTTTCGTTAGAACCACTTCACTTGCAGAATTTTTATCTTATAGTATTGAACAGAGATAAATAAAAAAAGAAAGGATTAAAACAAAAATGAAAGTTGTAATTGCAGCAGCAGGAACTGGTGGACATATAAACCCAGGGATTGCAATAGCAAATGAGATAAAGAAGCATAATAATAATGCAGAAATTACATTCATTGGAACTCCAAGGGGACTAGAAAATGATTTAGTTCCACGAGCAGGATATAAACTAGAAACAATAAATGCATATGGAATAGAAAGAAAAATTAGTATATCCAATTTAAAAAATGCTTTAAAAACTTTAAAAAGCTATGGAGTTGCAAAAAAAATAATAGAGCGAATAAAACCAGACTTAATAATTGGAACAGGCGGATATATTTGTGGACCCGTTTTTCATACAGGAATAAAAATGAGAATTCCAACAGTGCTTCATGAAAGTAATGCATTTCCAGGTGTAGCAGTGAAGTTATTTGCAAAAAAAGTTGATGCTGTTTTAGTTGGATTTGAGGATACAAAGAAGAGATTAGATAATGCAAGTAACGTAATAGTTACAGGAACTCCAACTAAGGTAGAAAAAATAAATTTAGGTCAAGAGCAAAGAATTAGACTAAAACAACAGCTTAATTTAAATGATAGTTTACCTATGGTAATAATATTTGGAGGAAGCCAAGGAGCAGAATCAATTAATAAATGCTTAATAAATCTTATAAATAAAAATTTAAATAAAAAATATCAAATAGTATGGGCAGTTGGAAATAAAAATTATGAGCAAGTAGTTAAAAATATAAAAAATCAATATAATGCTACAATAGTTCCATATATTTATAACATGGAGGAAATATTAAATTTAGCAGATTTAGTAGTTGCAAGAAGCGGAGCAATGACAATAACAGAGGTTTCAAAATGTGGAAAACCAGCAATTTTTATACCATTTCCTTATGCAACAGAAAATCATCAAGAATATAATGCAAAAGTTCTTGCAAATGCAGATGCAGCAAAGATAATATTAGATAAAGAATTAAATGAACAAATTTTAAATAAAACTATAAATGAAATAATACAAGATAAAGAAAAAATAAGGAAAATGGGCATGAATGCTGAAAAGATGTCTATAAGAAACGTAGAAGAAAACATTTATAAAGAAATAGAAAAGATAATTAGTAAGCCAAAGAGATATTAAAGTTCACTTAAATAAAATTTAAGTGAACTAATATTAAAATTTGGCTTGCTTTTTTACTTGACAAATACCCCCACAGGGTATATAATTCATAAATGAGGTGAAAATAATGGAATGTGAAAAATGCTCTAATAATATGGAAAGAAGTACACATAGAGCCGAAGAAGAAAAGAAAAAGCTTATTAATAGATTAAATATAATTGAAGGACAGGTTAGAGGAATAAAGCAAATGATTACAGATGATAGATATTGTGATGATGTTTTGGTACAAATAGCAGCAGTAAACCAGTCATTAAAAAGTTTAGGAAATTATGTATTAGAAAATCATTTAAAAACATGTGTAACTCGTGAAATACAAAAAGGAAATTTAGACATACTAGAAGAAGTAATGAAATTAATAAAGAAACTACAATAGTTAAATAGAAAGGATAGATAAAAATGAGAAAGGTTAAATTTGATGTTCAGGGAATGACATGTAGTAGTTGCTCTAGCCATGTAGAAAAAGCAGTAAGTAAATTACAAGG
>CANQXC010000071.1 GCA_947627785.1 uncultured Clostridia bacterium
TTTAATTCCTCATCTAAAATATTTAAATTATTCTTATCTCTTAATTCTACAAATGCCTTATATGCTAAGTTAGAATCTGCTGATAATAATTCTTCTGATAATTCTTCTATTATGCTACCTCTTAACTCTTCAAATGTTGCTGTTGCTAATCTATGAACTATATGATATCCATAAGATGTTTTTACTGGTGTTTTACTATACTCACCATCTTTTAATGCAACTAATTCATCTATATATGGTTGCTCTAAGTTTGCTGTTTTTCCTTGATATCCTAATTCCTCATGGACAATTCTATCTCCGTATTCTTCTACAACTTCATCAAATGTTTTACCTTCATTTAACTTGCCTATTATCTCATTTGCAAGAGCTAATGCTTGTTCATCTGTTACTGTATCTGAAATTTTTACTAAAATATGTTCTGAATCGTATGTTTCAATTTCATCTTTATTCTCATCATAATATTTTTGAACTGCACCTTTTTCTAATTTTCCTTCTAAATAGTCATATAAATATTTATTAGATTTTGTGCTCAAGTTTAAATCTGCCAAAAAATCATCATAATCTTTGAAACCATAGTTATTTAAAAATTCTTCCTCTGTATACCCCATATCTACATAAGATTTGAGATAATAGTCTGCTTCTTCTATAGCTGCTTCTTTTTCTTTTTCTGTTACATCATACATATCATCTAATATTGCTCTATCTATCTCATTTATTAGATAATTTAATCCATTAGATAATTTTGCTTTATTATATATTGTTTCTGTTGTTATTTTCTTTCCATTTACTGTAGCAATTGCATCATCTCCATATTTTAATCTAGCCATTCCTGCAGATTTTGCAAAATAGTCCATAAAAAATCCTACTAAGCAAGTTAAAGCTATACCAATAACTAGTCCAACAACTGCTGGAATCATCCTTTCTTTTGTAATAATCTTGTTTTTACTTTTTTGCTCTTCCTCCATAATAACAATTCCTTTCTTTTTTTGCATATTGTATTAAATATATATTAAATTAAACTTAAAAACAAATTAAATTTTATATTCTATAAGCTGATGTGTTTTTAAACTATTTTTTACATCTAATATTCTTTGGTTTGATGAACCCCTAAATTTCAATGTTGGATCTTTCTTATCTTGTATAAATTCTCCATCAACTAATATATCTATATCGTTAAGACATTTATTTGTAGCTTCATCATTTCTTGATAATAATTCATCTAAAGTATACCCTGAATAACACCATACATTAAAGTTTGGTCTTATTGTTTTTACATCTTGTATGAATTTATGTACCTCACTTATATTTTCTTTACATAATGGTTCTCCACCACTTATTGTTATTCCTTTTAATATTGAGTTTTCTTTTATTTTATTCAGTATCTCTTGCTCATTAAATTCTTGTCCATAATTAAAATCTTGTGCTTCTTGATTATGACAACCAGGGCAATGGTGTGGGCATCCACTTACAAATAATACAGCTCTCCACCCCTCACCATTTGAAATACTTTCATCATAAAATCCAGCTATTTTCATTCTCTTTCGCCCCTTAATTTAAGTTTATTTTTTACATTTTATTATTTTTTTATACCTTCCTTACTTTAAGTATGTGTAACCCTATCATGTAATTCAGCTAATTTTCCTTTGTTCCAACGAGAGGTTGTTCCTACTAAATATCCTGTTATTCTTTGTATTGTGTCAATATTTTCACTATGGCATACAGGGCATTCTTTTAAATTTGCATCTGCATTTTCAAATCCACAGTCTAAACATCTTGACCTTGTATGGTTTATTGAACCATATCCCATATCATACTTATCCATTAAATCAACTACTGCTTCTACTGTTTCTGGATTATGTGTTGCATCTCCATCTAATTCTATGTAGAATATATGTCCTGCATTTGTAAGTTTATGATATGGAGCCTCTATTTTTGCTTTTTGTTCTGCAGTGCATTTATACCATACTGGAACATGGTTACTATTTGTGTAATAATCTCTATCTGTTACTCCTATTATTGTTCCAAATTCTTTTCTATCCATTTTTGTAAATCTTCCTGATAATCCTTCTGCTGGTGTAGCAAGTAATGAATAGTTTAAATCGTATCTCTCTGAATATCTATCACAAGCTTCTCTCATTTGTGTAATAATTTCTATTCCTAATTTTTGAGATTTCTCAGATTCTGCATGATGCTTTCCTGTAAGTGCTATTAAACATTCAGCTAAACCAATAAAACCTATGCTTAATGTTCCATGTTTTAATACATCTTCTACATTATCGGTTGGACTTAATTTTTCACTATCTTGCCATAAACCTGACATTAATAATGGAAATTGTTTTGCTACTGCTGTGCATTGGAATTTGTATCTATCATACAATTGTCTTGCAGCAATATCTGTATATGTTTCTAGTTTATTTAAGAATATTTTCTTTACCTCTTTATTATATTTCTCCGTCATATATTTTTCGCTATCTTTTCCAAGTTCAAAATTCATTCTTAAATTTGCCTGTGCTTCTTTTGCTGATTCTATTGCTAATTTTACTAAATTAATTGTTGTAAATGATAGATTTCCTCTTCCTACTGATGTATCTTCTCCATGTCTATTTCCAAATACTCTTGTTCTGCATCCCATTGTAGCAACTTCATAATAATATCTATTTGGATCATCTGCTCTCCATTTTTCATGTTTATTAAATGATGCATCCAAGTTTAAGAAATTAGGGAAAAATCTCTTTGCAGATACTCTACAAGCCATTTTATATAAATCATAATTTCTATCTTCTGGTAAATAGTTTACTCCCCTTTTCTTCTTCCAAATTTGAATTGGGAATATAGGGGTTTCTCCGTTTCCTACTCCTCTTTCTGTTGATAATAGCATTTCTCTTATAATGCATCTTCCTTCTGGTGAATCATCTGTTCCATAATTTATTGAACTAAATACTACTTGGTTTCCACCTCTTGAATGTATTGTATTCATATTATGTATAAATGCTTCCATAGATTGGTGTACTCTATCTACAGTTCCATTTACAGCCAATTGAACATATTTCTCATCACCTTTTAAGTCTTTTGTTTCAGCTTTTATATAATCTTTTACTTTATAATCATATAAATGTGATAGGTCTTTATCTATAACTTTTTCTATCTTCTTTATTTCTTCTTTATATGTTAATTTAACGTATGGTGCAAGGTAATAATCAAATGCTGGAATTGCTTGTCCACCATGCATTTCATTTTGTACTGTTTCTAGTGATATGCAGCCAATTATGCTTGCTGTTTCAATTCTTTTAGCAGGTCTTGAGCTTCCATGTCCTGCTCTAAATCCATTTGCTAATATTTTATCTAATGGATGTTGCAAACAAGTTAAACTTTTTGTTGGGTAATAGTCTTTATCATGTATATGTATATATCCATCTTTTACAGCTTGTCTTGCTTCTTTTGATAATAGGAAATCATCAACAAATGGTTTTGTTGTTTCACTAGCAAATTTCATCATCATTCCTGCTGGTGTATCTGCATTCATATTTGCATTTTCACGTGTTACATCATTAGATTTTGTTTCTATAATTTCTAGAAACATATCTTTTGATTTTGCTTTTCTTGCTACATCTCTATTATATCTATATGTAATGTACTCTTGTGCAACTTCTTTTCTTGATGAACCCATTAATTTTTTTTCTACTAAATCTTGTATTTCATAAACTGATACTTGTATTTTATCTTTTATTTGATTTTGTACGCTATCTGCTATTTTTGTAGCTAAATCAATGTCTACACCTCCTGATGTATGAGACATTGCTAAAGTAATTGCTTTAATAATTCTTTCTTCATTAAATTCTGTTATTCTTCCATCTCTTTTAATAATTTGCATAACACATCTCTCCCCCTATGTTTTACTTCAATTTAATTTCTTTTGTTTCATTATTATATTGTAACTTTTGTTATTAATAATAATACCTATTATTTGTTTCGGGAAATTGTAGAAACGCCACATAACTACAA
>CANQXC010000072.1 GCA_947627785.1 uncultured Clostridia bacterium
TTAAGTTCTGCTTCTGTTCCAAATGATAAAAATGCTAAACGAATTGATTTACCATGGAACATTATCCATATACTATCACAAGCACGTGGTACTTTATGATCTACTATTTGATCTAAATAATCGCCATCTGTTTGCGCTACTTGGCTTAAGAAAGATTCTGGAAGACCTGATACACCACCAGATATACCATCTATGTTCATATCTCTAATCTCATCAATACTGCTATAACCTTTATAATGTTGGTAAATTCTTTGTACTAATACATTTAGTTTGTCTGTAAATGTAAGTGCAAAATTTTCTTTTTCATAAATTTGTTCTATTTCTTCTGAAGTAATTACATAGCAAGGTTTCGCCTCTCCAGATACATACTTTAGTTCATCTAACTTATATTTATTAATAAGTTCTGTCATTGCTTCATAGCCAAATTCATTTTTGTACATATATATAATAATATCAAACTTGTCTTGAGGAGTTAAAAGTGATGGAATGTCAAATGGAATAGCTTTTGATATATTTGTTTCATCTACACCATATTCATGAGATAGTAAGTCAAAAATAAGTTCTTTAACATATTTTTTATCGTTAACATCTCCAAAGCTTGTTTTAGTTCATACTTTTTTTGTTTTCTTCTTTTTAATTCTTCTTCTGAAAGACCTATATCATATAAATTAATTTTAGTAATTTCATCTAATCTTTTCTTAACAAAAGCTGTCATAAGTTCCAAAGTATATGTTTTGTCATCTACTTCAATTTTATCTTCAACTTGCTCATTTTTTCTTTTTTTAATAAATTGTAAAACTAGAAAAGTTGCTACTAAAAATACAATTGCAATTAAAAGTATGTTAACCATCTTTTTAGTTTTCTCCTTTCTGATTAAATTTTCATTTGTAGTTCTTGTAATTTAAAAATAATATTATTAGTAATGTCATTTATTTCCTTTATAAATATAAAATTATCATCTGTTTCATCTGTAATGTTTTTAATTTTTAATAAAAAATCTATAATTTCTCCTTCTGAACATGCTTCAAAAAATAGTGTATTATATGGTACTACAGAAATTAATTTTTTCTCTTTTAAATATCTTGTAATATTCTTTTTATTATACTTTGATGCTTTATCATATTTGCCAATTGCAAGCATTACATTTCTTCTTTTGTAAAAATCATTTTCTTCTCTTAATGATATAAAATCATTTATTGTTTTTAATCTTTGTGCTAAGTTCATAACTACTATGTTTGACATTTGTAAAATAGAAATTTTATCATTTTGTGGCATTTTTTTATTGACATCTACAAATATCATATCATAATATCTATTAGCATTTTGAAGAATATCAATATAATATGGTGTAATCTTTATATAATCTTGGAAAGAATTTGTTACTGGTGATAATAATAGGTCTAATCTATCTTTTAATATTATTTTAGAATAACTTTTTACAATATCAGTAGTAGCTTTATTGCTATTTAATATTTTAATAAGTCCTTCTACTCCGGCAGATAGATTTATACTATTATCGTTAGTAATTAATCCTGTCTTTCTAATACTTCCGTATTCCATAAAACAGTTTTCTAAGCTTAAATCATTAAAAGCTGTAGATACTATTAAAATTTTATAGTTATGCTCAATTGCCATGCTAGTAGCAATTGCAGCTAATGACATAGTTTGACCAGTTTCTTTTTTATCATTACTATAAAATGTAATAATTGCCATTCTATATAACTCCTTTTTCAATTTGTTTAAATATTTTTATTAATTTTGTGTTTTCTTGTGGTTTATTTAAAATTTCTTGCGTAAGGTATAATAAACTTTCTTTATACATTTTTGTTAATCTTTTAAATTTTATTTTTGAGGCTCTTTCATTTTCCATTAAAACTGATAAATCACCTTGTTCAAAAGGAAAATAAATTTTTTCTTCATCCCATATTGCTTTACTTCCTGAAGTAATATAGTTAAAGTAATCATCTTCCTCTTTAGTCATGTCTTTTGAGAAGAAAACTTTTTTTATTCGTATAGGCTCTGTAATGCCTGATAATATCTCTAATCCTCTTTTGATAGAGTAGGCATCAAAAGTTGTAACAAAGTAATTTTTGTTTGCATCTTTTATATTAAATGCTTCAAATGCCTCTGGTGAATCAATATCTATAAATATATAATCATATTTAAATGATTCATCTTTTGATATTCCTAGATATGCTCTAAGTGAGTCATAACTATATAGTCCAACTGCTATATCTATGTCTTCAAAATTTGTAATGTATGTTTTTGATGGAGACATTTTTGGAATTACATATTTTGCTTTTTGTAAAGCAGTAGAATCTACAATTAATATACTTTTTCCCATTTCTGTTAAAATCTTTGCAATATATATAATTAAATCTGATTTATCATAACCGCCTATAAAACCTACTGTTTGCATAAATAGCCTCCTAATTATTTTAATAACTGCCACCTAAAGATTCTAAATATTTTTGTCTTTCTTGTTGTGTTTTTTGAATTTCTTCTTCCATACCGTTAACAACATTATCTGTTGATTTATCTGCATTTTCAGCTAACCCACTGTTTACTGGATTTCTAACTGCAGACTTTTGATTTTCATCATTGTTTCTTTGGAATATAGCTTGTTTAGCTTCATCTACACAGTTAGGATCTCTATTAATTAAATTAATAGTTTCATCATTTGGTAAATATGTTGCTGTTGCAGCACTTTGTAAACCTGGTTCAACATATTCAGTAAGATATAGTTTAGATCCTTCTATTTTATATGATTCTACTATTGCACAGCTTACAGTTAATATTTCAGTTTCACTCAAGTTCATCCATACTGTGTTTTCTGAATCTATACCATCTATGTTAGGTATTTCTATTTTTTTATGAGATACTACTATTAAGTCTTGTCCATTTGGTAATGCTAAACGTAGGTCTATATATTTATCTGTTTTGATTTGGGATGGTAAAACGAACATATTATATTCTACTTTTCTAAGATCTGATGCTATTTCACCTTCTTGTGCAATCATATCAGATGTAAGAATAGTTCCTTTTTTTAAGTTGATTTTTGCAATAACATTTACCTTTTTTATTAAATTGCCATCTTCATCAAAAATGTTAGATAATGTACTTAAGCTTGCTCCTGTAATTGCATTATTAGGTATTATATCTGAGTTTATTGATGTTGCTTGTAATTTATCTTCTGAAATAGTATCTCCTGAGTTTATATCTTTACTTAATACATATGCTATTTTAAGTTTATTTTCTTCTGCTTTTTGCTCATTTGTTATTTTTGTTAATTGTAATATTAAAAAAGCAATTATAGCTCCTGTAATTAATAATGTTATTAACATTCCTAAAAGAAATGAGTTTTGTGCCTTCCTTTGCATTGGATTTCTTGCCATGCTTATTCCTCCTTATAATTTTACATAGTAACTTAATTTATTTAATTGTACAACATTTTACGACTAAAAACAATGGAATTATTTGTTTGTAATATAAACTTAATGTAATTGTAATATTGTTGTAATATTGTCGATAGTTATTAATACGAATTATAAATTTTAAGCAAAAAAATATTGTTGACTGTTTAAAAATAGACAACAACATTTTTTTGATAAAATAAAAATTTTTATTATTTTATGAAACATATTTTTTTATCTCTAAGCGAATTTTTCCTTTAGAAGTTTTAGATAAAACTTGCCCTATTTCAAATTTTCCTTTGCCTCTTATAGTTAAAATGTCATTTTCTTTTAGCGTGGTTGCATTTTTAGTTTTTAGTTCATAGTTTATAAATACTCTTTCTTCTGCTATTATCTCATTTGCTTTGCTTCTAGATAAATGCAAAATTTCAGATACAATTACATCAAGTCTCATTTGAGGAATTAAAATTACTACTTCTTCTTTTTTA
>CANQXC010000073.1 GCA_947627785.1 uncultured Clostridia bacterium
AAATCAGCTGATGAAATTGAAAAATATATTTTAAATATAGATTCGTATAATGCAGTAGTTCAAGTTACTATAAAAAGCAATAAAAACCAAAATATTTACAAATTAAAACAACAATATGTAAAAGAAGGAAATATTTATAAACAAGAAGTAATGGAACCACAGAATATATCAGGAGTTCAGTTTTTATATAATAATGGCGAATTAAAAGTTGAAAATACAAAACTAAATTTAAGTAAAATATTTAAAGATTATAAATACATTGAGAGTAATGAACTTAGCTTAAATGCTTTTATAGAAGATTATATAGAAAGTGAAAAATCTATTTGTTATGAAAAAGATGGAAAAGTAATTTTAGAAGCAGAAGTAAAAAACAATAATAAATATATATCATATAAAAGATTATATATAGATAAATCACAAGGAAAGGTAGAAAAAATGGAAATAGAAGATGGGACACAAAACGACAGAATTTACATATTATATAATGAGATAGAAATAAACAAACTAAAAAAAGAAGAAATATTAGCATTTTCATTAAAAACATCTGAAGAAAATATATAAACGTATGAAAAATTCTAATTCTCTATTACCTATATTTAAAATATAAAGAAATATTTAATATAGCAGGAGTGAAGAAAAATGGTAATAAAAAGAGGAGATATGTTTTATGCAGATTTAAGCCCAGTAGTAGGTTCAGAACAAGGAGGAATAAGACCAGTTTTAGTAATACAAAATAATACTGGTAACAAATATAGTCCAACAGTTATAGTATCAGCAATTACATCACAATTAAATAAAAATAAATTACCAACACATATAGAATTAGCATCAGAGGAATTTGGATTAAAGTCTGATTCTGTAATACTAGCAGAACAAATTAGAACGATAGATAAAAGCAGGTTAAAAGAAAAGATAGGTCATATAGATGATAATACAGTAATGGCACAAATTAATAATGCTTTAGGAGTAAGTTTCGGCTTAGGTGAATAAAACGATACCGTATATAATAAAAAGGTCCAAGACAGCGATTTAACTGTCTTGGACCTTCTTTCATGGAGTTTAGTATTTTCTTGGCATATAAGCCTTGAGAATGTCTTCAAGATAACTGGGTAATTCTGCCTTTTGACCTTCGCGAGGGTTTAATTTCGCATAGTAATCAATAGGCATTACAGATACCTGACCATCTCCGTGAATCTTGAAGGAGAAGGGTTCTCCAGCACGGAGAAGCTTTGGCATGTTACTCCAAATTTTCTCGCAGAGGCGGAAAATATAAGTTACATCTGAATCGTTTGTGCATGCATTAATTTGCGACAAATGTGCAATTTTAAATGTACGCACCTTCCTGCTAAACATTTTTTGCATATCATCTGTCTTAATTTTGGCTCCTTCGCTTATAAGAATAAGTGTGGGATTAGATGAAATGTCAACGGCTCTGATTAAACTTGTGTGAGAAACTGGATAATTTGCTGGAACAGCAAAAATATCGATTTCCTTAAGGGAAAAATCTGATATGCCCCCTTGCCGATAAATGCTATACAGCACATTAGCAAGAATATCATCTCGATTTCTGCCTTGAAGCTCTACTCCAGCCACACATGTGTTTAACCCTTCCCAAGTGTGGAGAGCACTTGCAACGAAATTGGATGTTTCGGCAATGGATTTCCTTACTGCTTGGGTTAACCCAAGGGAAACCCCACCGTTAATTCCATCAATGGTTAAAGGCATTACAAAAGCACAAAGAATTCCCTTTTTAAGAAAATCCTCAGAGATTTCTGCAAGATGCCTAGCCGAACCATCACCACCAGCAACAAAAATGTACTTAATATTGTACTCTTTGCAGGTAGCAATGGCAATTTGCCGATTGTCGCCCATGGTTAAATCGATATTCCGGCAAGTACCGAAATAACCACCACTTTTCAAAATGGCGCTGAAATATTCATTAGGTGTCCACTCCAAGAATTTTTTAGTGAGCAAACATGCAAATGAATTGAAGCCAACGTAGACTTTCTCAAAAAGATGGCTTGATGTCATCTGCTCTGCAAACTCTCGAATGAAGGCATTCGAGGAGTCACATAAGCCTCCTCCATGAAATAGGAGGGCATTTGCCTTTTGTTCGGTCATGGTTGTAAAATCCTCCCTAGATTAAAATTTGACCAAGCAATATTATATAATGTTTTACATAAAAAGTCAACAGAAATACAACACAAGTGTTCATCTTAAAGTTCAGTTAATCATAATATGTTAGTTTATATTATGATAATAAAAATAATATAAATTTGTAATATATTTAAAAAAACACTTTATTTTTGCACCTAAGTTGTGGTAAAATAATAAAGGAAAAATTTGGAAAGGAATGAGATAAAAATGGATATTGCATATAAACGTATTTTATTAAAGTTAAGCGGAGAAGCATTGGCAGGCGAAAGAAAAAATGGAATAGATGCAAAAACTTTGGCAAACATATGTGATAAGGTAAAAGAAATAGTAGAGATGGGAGTTCAAGTTTCAATAGTAGTAGGAGGAGGAAATTTCTGGAGAGGTAGATATGGACATGAAATGGAAAGAACAACATCAGATTACATGGGAATGCTTGCAACAACAATAAATGGTTTGGCTCTTCAAGATGCACTAGAATCAAGAGGTATATTTACAAGACTTCAAACAGCAATAGAAATGCGAGAAATAGCAGAACCATATATAAAAAGAAAAGCAACGAAGCATTTAGAAAAAGGTAGAGTAGTAATATTTGCATGTGGAACTGGAAATCCATATTTTTCAACAGATACAGGAGCAGCATTAAGAGCAGCAGAAACAGATTCAGAAGTAATATTACTTGCAAAAACAATAGATGGAGTATATTCAGCAGATCCAAAAGAGGATAAAAATGCAGTAAAATATGATGAAATTTCATATTTAGATATTTTAAATAAAGATTTAAAAGTAATGGATTCAACTGCAACATCTTTATGTAGAGATAATAACATTCCACTTGTAGTATTTGGAATAGATGACCCTGAAAATATTGTTAGAATTATTAAGGGTGAAAAAATCGGAACCCTAGTTAAATAGTTTGAAGAGCAAACTTAAAAATAAAAAAAGGAGATTGATGTTATGGATTTAAATAGTATTGAAGAAAAGATGGATAAGACAATAAGTGTTTTAAAGGAAAATTTAGCAGAGGTAAGAGCTGGTAGAGCAAACCCAGCAATATTAAATAAGATAATGGTAAATTATTATGGAGTTCCAACTCCTATAAACCAGGTTGCAGGAATTTCAGTTCCAGAAGCAAGATTAATAGTAATTCAGCCATGGGATGTAAGCATATTAAAAGAAATAGAAAAAGAAATTCAAAAAGCAGAAATTGGAATAAATCCAAATAATGATGGAAAAGTTATAAGATTAGCATTTCCAGAATTAACAGAGGAAAGAAGAAAAGAATTAGTAAAAGATATAAAGAAAATAGCTGAAGATGCAAAAGTAAGTATAAGAGCAATCAGAAGAGACGGAATAGACGAAGCAAAAGAAATGGAAAAAGAATCACTTATAACAGAAGATGAATTGAAAAAAGCAGAAGAACAAATTCAAAAATTAACTGACAAAAAGATAGCAGAAATAGATAGTAAATTTGAAAAAAAAGAACAAGAAATAATGTCAGTATAGGAATGATGAGAGAAAAATTGTTATACAATTTTTCGCGGACGAACAAAGACGCGGACTTAAAAATGTTATAAATGGTAGAAATATTAATAATGTCCGCTTTTT
>CANQXC010000074.1 GCA_947627785.1 uncultured Clostridia bacterium
CATTAAATGTCATAATTGGGATTATATCTGCACCATCTTGGATTAAATTTTTTATTTGGGGAATTGTTTTTTCTATAGAATAAAATGAGCCTGTTATACCAAATGCAATTCTTTTGTTTTCAAGTAACATACAATTCCTCCTTAGATTTTATCTTATATATTATTATATGTTTTATGTATACAAAAGTGATATCTTACACTTGGTTTTTACATATTCAAATTGTTTAATTTTTTATATAGAACTCTTTAGTTTTGTTTAATTCTATATTATATTTCATTCTTATACAATTTAATTACATCATTTTTTATTTTCTCTGGCACTAAATTTGTTATATTCTCTCCATTTCTTATTTTTTCTCTAATAAAACTTGCACTTAAATCTATTTGATTTATTCCTTTTAACTCTACAAAAGAATCTTTATGTTTTTTTAAAATGCTATTTCCTCTAATAATATTTTCTATAACATCATTATCTCTTTTTATAACTAAAATTTTAAAACTACTTATTAAATCTTCTACTCTATGCCAAGTTTCTAATTCTTTTAAATTATCTGTTCCGAATTACAAAACATATTTCATTATTAGGATTTTCTTTCTGTATTATTCGTAAAGTTTCAATAGTATATAACTGTCTTGGGCTATCTAATTCTATTGAAGATATCTCTATGTTTTTTTCACCTTCACAAGCTTTCTTTAGCATATTATACCTTGCTTTATCTGGAGCTAGTCCATTTTTATTATATTTTGTACTAACTGGAACAAATATAAGCTTTTCTATATTATTATAATTTGCTAATATTTGCTTTGCTAAATTTATATGTGCAACAGTAGGTGGATTAAATGAACCACCAAATACAGCAATAATTTTCTTTTCCATATTTCCTCCAAATATAGGGTAAGCTAAACTTAAAGCTTACCCTATAAATTCTACTAACTAATAATTGATTATAAAATTTTTCTTCTATAGAAATCATAGCTTCTAAATTCTAATTAGTACATGCCTTCCATTCCTTGTGGCATTCCTGCATGTTCTCCACCACAATGACATTCTTTTTCTTTCTTATCTGTTACAACACTTTCTGTTGTAAGTATCATTGATGCAATACTTGCAGCATTTTGAAGTGCACTTCTTGTTACTTTTGTTGGGTCTACAATTCCTGCTTTTTTCATATCAACATATTCTTCTTTACTGCTATCAAAACCTACTCCTTGTGCTGATGATTTTACTTTTTGTAATATAACTGCTCCTTCTAATCCTGCATTTGCAGCAATTTGTCTAACTGGTTCTTCTAATGCTTTTAATACAATTCTTCCACCAATTTTTTCATCTTCACTTAAATTAGATATTGCTTTTTCTACTTCTGGCATTACATTTACAAGTGCTGTTCCACCACCTGCAACTATTCCTTCTTCTACTGCTGCTTTTGTTGCTGATAAAGCATCTTCAATTCTTAATTTCTTTTCTTTCATTTCAACTTCTGTTGCAGCACCAACTTCTATTACAGCTACTCCTCCTGCAATTTTAGCAAGTCTTTCTTGTAATTTTTCTTTATCATATTCACTTGTTGTTTCCTCTAATTGGTTTCTAATTTGTTTTACTCTTGATGCAATTTTTTCTTTATCTCCAGCACCATCAACTATTATTGTGTTTTCTTTTTGTACTTTTACTTGTTTTGCTTTACCTAGTTGTTCAATTGTTGTATCTTTTAATTCTAGTCCTAAATCAGATGTTATAACTTCTCCACCTGTTAATATTGCAATATCTTCTAACATTTCTTTTCTTCTATCACCAAATCCTGGAGCTTTTACTGCAACTATATTTAATACACCTCTTAATTTATTTAAAACAAGTGTTGATAATGCTTCTCCTTCTATATCATCTGCAATTATTACTAATTTTCCGCTTTCTTGCATTAAACTTTCTAATAATGGTAATACTTCTTGGATATTGCTAATTTTTTTGTCTGTTATTAATATATATGGATTTTCCATAACTGTTTCCATTTTATCTGTATCTGTAACAAAATATGGAGAAATATATCCTTTATCAAATTGCATTCCTTCTACAACATTTAAACCTGTTGTTGCTGTTTTAGATTCTTCAATTGTTATTACTCCATCTTTTGAAACTTTTTCCATTGCATCTGCAATTAGGTTTCCTATTTCTTGGTTGTTTGCAGATATACTTGCAACTCTTGCAATATCTTCTTTACCATTAATTTCTGAACTTATACCTTTTAAACCTTCTACTGCTGCATCAACTGCTTTATCTATTCCTCTCTTTATTGCCATTGGGTCTCCACCTGCTGCAACATTTTTTACTCCTTCTTTTATAATTGCTTGAGCTAAAACAGTAGCAGTTGTAGTTCCATCTCCTGCTATATCATTTGTTTTTGTTGCTACTTCTTTTACAAGTCTTGCTCCAATATTTTCATATGGGTCATCTAATTCAATTTCCTTTGCTATTGTAACACCATCATTTGTAATTAAAGGTGCTCCAAAACTTTTATCTAATACAACATTTCTTCCTTTTGGTCCTAATGTTACCTTTACTGTATCTGCTAAGATATTAACTCCATCTAACATTTTTTTTCTGGCATCCTCGCCAAATTTAATCTCTTTTGACATACAAAAATCATTCCTTTCTAGCTTATTTATTAATAATTACCTATGTTAAAATTTCTAAGCTTTTGCTTTGAAATTAAATTTCCTTACTACTCTACTATCGCTAATATATCTTCTTGTTTAACTATAATATAATCTTCGCCACTATATTTTACTTCTGTTCCAGCATATTTGCTTACTATTACTCTATCACCTTTTTTTACATACATTTTTACTTGTTTTCCGTCTTTTTCGCCTCCTGATCCTACTTCAATTATTTCTGCTATTTGTGGTTTTTCTTTTGCTCCACTAGATAAAATGATTCCACTTTGTGTTGTTTCCTCATTTTCTATCATCTTTACAACTACTCTGTCTTGTAATGGTTTTATCATTTTCCATTCCTCCTTATAAAAATTATTAGCAGTCTTATCGATTGACTGCTAATAATTTATACCTTTTTTTATAAAATGTCAATAGTTTTACTAAAAATTTTAACTATTTTTTTAAATTTACACCTATTATTCCTCCTAAACCACCTATTAAAATACTTGTTATTATCATTATTATTGAGTAATGACCCAAAACGAAATTATTTGTTACAAAACTTGAAATTAAATACAAGCATAACACATAAATAATTCCTACTAATGCTCCATTTAAAATTCCATTTTTCTTTATTTTTCTTGTTGTTATTTGACTTCCCAATAATATGCTGAATGCTGTTATTACTATTATTACTGTTGGCATTGTACTTTCATTAACATTTGTATATGTAAGAATTGCAGAAAAAATCATTAACATTATTAATGTTAGTAAAATTGATATTATACTTCCTTTAAGTATCCCTAATATGTTATTAGTACTATTATCATTAACTTTAACCATATTCTTCCTCCCTTTTTAAGTATATGGTTGATTATAAGAAAATATACATAGAAGAAAAAAATATTTACCATATGTATTTACAGGGCAAGGATAAAACTTTTTTACTTTATTGTAACAAAATTCTTAATCAGCTAGTTTATTATATTTTTAATATTCATTTAATAGGTCGTTTCAATAAAAAAAGTAGTAACTTTATTGTTACTACTTCCTTTTAGTGGCTCCCCAAGTTGGACTTGAACCAACGACCTATCGGT
>CANQXC010000075.1 GCA_947627785.1 uncultured Clostridia bacterium
TTTTTATATCTATTTCGGCAAAACCACGTTTGTGGAATTGTCATTTCCTATATTTATTATACATAGATTATTTAATTTTGTCAAATGCTAATCCAATATAAAATAAAAAGATGTCTTTATAGAACATAAATCTTATAAAAACACCCAAACTGGTGCGGATGAAGGGACTTGAACCCCCACACCGAAGTACTGGTTCCTAAGACCAGCGCGTCTGCCAGTTCCGCCACATCCGCATTTCAAATGACAATAATTATAATAACACATTCATAAATTGTTGTCAAGAGATATGTGTATTTTTTTAAAAATTCATAAAAAAATCATATAATTCCATTCTTGTACATACTATTAAAAAGAGGATGGAGGAGAGTATGGGAAACATTAGAAGAAACTATAAAAGAAATTCACAAGTTAAAAGTATTATCATGTCTCATGTTGAAAATAATATAAAAGAATATACAATAGCTAGTTTAATTTTCATCATAGGAGTATTGCTTGGCGTAGTTTTTCTTAATAATCTAAATGAAGTACAAACTGTTGAAATTAGTGATTATATTACCTCATCCATAAATACTTTAAAAAATAATGGTGATATAAACCAATTTCTAATGTTAAAAGAATCAATAGCAGGGAATATAACATTTGTAATAATATTATGGCTTATGGGTTCAACTGTAATAGGATTGTTACTAGTATATTTTATTGTTTGTTTTAAAGGCTTTTGCTTTGGATATACAGTATCTTCAATTATATATGTACTAGGAACAGGAAAAGGTGTTATCTTTTCAATTGTTACAATGCTTCTAAGAAACATCATAGCAATACCATGCACAATAGCATTAGCAGTTAGTGGAATGAAACTATACAAATCCATTATGCAAGATAGGAGAAAAGAGAATATAAAGTTAGAGATTGTAAGGCATACTCTATTTTGCACATTCATATTAATATTATTAGTAGCATCATCTTTTATAGAAACATACATAACTCAAAGCATATTTAAATATTACATAAATTACATATAACATAGTTCTAAATTGTCCAAAACCTGAATATATATAATTAATGTGAAAGTAAAAAGAAAAGAAAAGAAATTAAATAAAAGGAGGAAAGGTTAGTATGACTATTGATGAAAGAAAGCAAATGACTAGCACTGCTATTCAAAATGTTATTTTAGAAAATCGAGAAAAATTAACAATATCAGGAGTTCTTGATGTTTTAAGTTTTGATGATCAAATTGTTATTGTTGAAACAGAATTAGGACTTTTAACTGTGAAAGGAGAAAACTTACGAATTAATAAATTAAGTTTAGACACTACAGAAGTTATTGTAGAAGGAACTATTTCAAGCTTATCATATTCTGAGAAAAATTTAGACAAGAAGTCTGGTGGTTCTCTAATTGGAAAAATCTTTAAATAATCTAACCTGAAATAAAGGAGGGAAGCCCTGTGCAAAACCAAGCATACGTTTTTGCAATATTTATACTTAATGGTTTAGCCATAGGATTTTTATTTGATATTTTCAGAATTCTTAGAAAGAGCTTTAAAACACCAGATATTATTACATATATTCAAGATATAACATTTTGGATTATAAGTGGAGCACTATTATTATATTTTATCTTTAAATTCAATAATGGAGAATTAAGATTATTTATATTCATAGGAATCATTCTGGGAACTTTGTTATACATGCTTATATTTAGTAGAATATTTATTAAGATTTCTGTCTTTAGCATAAATATTATTCGTAAAATCTTTATTACAGTTATAATAATTCCTATGAAATACATAATCAATATTCTAAGAATAATAATCTATAAACCAATTAAATTTCTGTATAAAAAAGTTGGCAAACTATTTAGAAAAATGTTATCTAATCTTAAAAGAAAATCGAAAAAAATAAAATTAAACAATAGAATATACAAAAATAAGAAGGATTTTGCATAAATTTGTAGAATTATATTATAGATAGGTATATATTTCTATCTATTTGTAATTAAATTAGGAGATATACTAATGAAAACCAAAAGAAAATTATATAAAAGAGTATTTATTGTGGCTTGTATAATATATGTATTATATGTATTTGCAAACCAACAAAAAGTATTAAATTCATATAAAACTGCACAAGAGTATTATAATGAGCAAATTGAAGTAAAAGTAGCACATCAAGAAACATTAAATGAAACTAAAAACAATATAAATTCAGAAGAATATATAGAACAGGCAGCAAGAGAAAAATTAGATATGTATTTGCCAAATGAAAGAGTTTATATAGATACTAGTAAATAAGGTGGGTATATTTTTACCTACCTTATAGTTGTAATATTATTTCTACCAATTTATTTCTAAAAATATAATTTCCCAAGAAGATTAAATATAAATAAGGAGGACAATTAAGTATGGATTTAGATGAGTTATCACTTACAGATTTAAGAGCAATGGCTAAAAAGGATGGAATAAAGAACTCAAGTAAGTTCAAAAAGGACGAGCTTATTTCAATTCTAAAAGAAAAGAATATAGAAAAAGACATAAATAATATGGAAGATTCATCAGAGAAAATAGAAAAAAGCGATTTTAAAGAAATAATAACTGAGGAAGGTTATAAGCTTACCAGTGAAGGAGATGAAGTTGTAGAGGGGATTTTAGAGGTATTGCCTGATGGATATGGATTCTTAAGAGGCGAAAATTATTTACCTACAGTAAAAGATGTTTATGTATCACCTGTACAAATAAAAAGATTTAGACTAGATACTGGAGATAAAGTAAGAGGAATAAAGAGAACACCAAAAGAAGGAGAGAAATTTCCTGCACTAATATATGTTGGAGCAGTAAATGGAGAACATCCTGAAAATGCTATGAAAAGAAAATCATTTGATGATTTAATACCAATTTATCCTCAATCCAGATTAAAATTAGAAACTACTCAAAACGAATATACAATGAGAATTATGGATTTATTATGTCCAATAGGGAAGGGACAAAGGGGAATGATTGTTGCACCACCAAAAGCTGGTAAAACAACAATTTTAAAGAAAATAGCAAATAGCATTACAGCAAATAATCCAGAAATTGAATTGATTGTATTACTTATAGATGAAAGACCAGAGGAAGTAACAGATATGAGACGTTCTATAAAGGGAGATGTTATATATTCTACATTTGATGAATTACCTGAACATCATGTAAAAGTTGCTGAAATGGTATTAGAGAGAGCCAAAAGATTGACTGAACAACATAAAGATGTAGTAATACTATTAGATAGTATTACAAGGCTTGCAAGGGCATACAACTTGGTTGTTCCAGCATCTGGTAGAACATTATCTGGAGGTTTAGACCCTGCTGCATTACATAAACCAAAAAGATTTTTTGGTGCAGCTAGGAATACAGAAAATGCAGGTAGTTTAACAATATTAGCTACAGCCTTGGTAGAAACAGGAAGTAGAATGGATGATGTTATATTTGAAGAATTTAAGGGAACTGGAAATATGGAGGTACATTTAGACAGGAAATTATCTGAAAAACGTATATTCCCAGCAATAGATATAAATAAATCTGGAACCAGAAAAGAGGAATTACTACTTTCAAAAGAGGAATTAGATACAATCTTTGCTTTGAGAA
>CANQXC010000076.1 GCA_947627785.1 uncultured Clostridia bacterium
AGTTTCTATATCTATTGTTCCTAATGTTCTTGATAAAAATGCCATATCTTTATTTTGTTCTAATTTTTCTTTTAACTTGCCTTTGATTTTATCTATATTTTTATATATACCTTCTATATCCTTATACTCTTTTATTAGATTTATTGCTGTTTTTTCTCCTACCCCTGGAACTCCTGGTATATTATCTGAGCTATCTCCTGCTAATCCCTTTACTTCTATTAAGCTTTTTGGTGGTAATTCATATTTTTCTAATACTTTTTCTACTGTATAGTCTTCTGTTTCTGTTTTTCCTGATATTGTATGTGGAATTCTTACTTTTATTTTTTCATCTACCAATTGAAAGCTATCTCTATCTCCTGTTAATATGGTTACATCTAAACCTTCTTTCTGTCCCCATTTAGCTAAAGTTCCTAAAATATCATCAGCTTCATAGCCTTCTTTTTCTATTATTTTTATATTCATTGCATTTAATATTTCTTTTAATATTGGCATTTGACTTGCGAGTTCATTTGGCATTCCTTTTCTATTGGCCTTATAACCATCATATAACTTGTGTCTGTGTGTTGGGGCCTTTAAGTCAAAAGTAACTACCATGTATTCTGGTTTAATATCTTCTATTATTTTAAACATTATGCTTAAAAATCCATATATTGCATTTGTATATGTCCCATCTTCTGTCATTAACAGCTTTGTTGCCATTGTACCATAAAATGCTCTATTTAGTATACTATTACCATCTATTAAAACTATCCTTTTCAAAAGAATTCCTCCTTATAACTTTGTTTTCTCTACTATATCACCTTTTACTTTTTTTATTCTAAATTAGTTAACTAATATCATATTATTTAACACCCTCTATTAATTTCTTTAGCTTTTTTTCATAATTAATTTTCTCCTCACTATCACATAAATAATCTTTATATATTAAAGCTAGCATTTCTCTAGTAATGTCATTTATTGGTTGTTCATCTAAAGGCTTTGAATAATCATATTTAAAAGCATAGCTTCTTAGTTTATGTTTTCCTATCTCTTCTAAAAATTCTTTAGGAATCTTTTTTCTTACATCATCTGACATCATATTTAGTATTGTGTTTAACTGAATACATGAAATTATGTATTCTCTTTTTTCATCTTTCATCATTATCATCTCCTTGTGCTCTAAAAAAAGACTTTACCTTCTCAATAAATAATTTTATACTTATTTCTATATAGTTGTTAATATAATCTTTTGCTAACATACACATTGTTTTTTTGCTTTTGGCCAAAAAATCAATTTGATATGCATAATTAGGAATAGGTTTATTAAGATTTATTTTTTCCCAATCTTTTACTTTTCCCCAATCAGTTGATAGCAAATTAAATCTTTGATTTTTAGGTAAATCTGTGCAAAGTGTATAGTTCTTTACACTTTTATGAAAAGGCTCTGATTCGAAGCTCCTTTTCCCTTCTGCATTAATACCCTGTAAGAAATATTTCATTCCTAATATATTTGATGTTTGCAAATCATTCTCATACCATGTAAAATCATCTTCATATGTTCCTCCATCTAAAGTAACTATATTCCATGCATGATCTCTATTTGAAATAACCTTACAATCTATCCCAAAATACTCTGATAATGTTTCAACTATTTTGGCAAATCCTGCACATACGGTTTTACCTTTTAATAATCCTTTTAGATTTTGTGTTTCATCTGCTTGTTTTTCCTTTTGCTCGTCCTCATAATCATCTTCACTATTTATTAAATCTGCATTTTCATAATCATATTGTACACATTCACATAATTGTTTTACAATTTGTGCATATATAATTTTCTCCCTACCCACAGTTTCTTTACTTGGAACATTAATTTTTGATACTATCTTATTTAGCTTATTCTGTATTTCTTTTATTTCTGCTATTGTATATATTTTTCCCTTTTGAAATCCATTTTTACCAAAAAAGTAATCTATATTATCACTTTTTAGATTAATATAAACTGGATACATTAAATTTACATCTAAATTGCTTAAATCAACATCCCAAATATTTTCAAATTCTATTGTATATAATTGCTCTGAATTACTAAAATAATGCGACATTTTCATTTCAAACATTTTTTCTTGTGTTCTTTTATCAATACTTACTAAAAATGGAGTTTCTGTATGATTCTCCATCTCTTTATAATAAATTATATTATATCTATCTTTTGTCATTTCAAAATAAGAAATTTTTTCATCTTCACTACATACAATTTCCCCATCTGGTAGTACAATTTTCTTTACATCACTAAAAGAAAGCGTCCTAATCTGTTTTATTTTACTATTTTCTGGTATTACAATTTTCTTTGCTTTTGTATATAACATTTTTATTTCTTCCCTTTGTCTGGGAACTACCATACAATCTGAATTCTCAAAACATAATTCTTCATCACATTCTTCCAGTTTTGAATCTTCCGAAAAGTCAAAAATAATTGGATTTCCCATAAAAGCATTTTTCCCTATTTTTTTCAAATTTTTAGGAAATACAACTTGATTTACTATTTGGCAGTATTCAAAGGCTCCGTCTTCTATTGTTTCTATTTTGGAGCCTTCTTCAAATATAAGTTCTATATTTTTTTCATTTTTTTTCAAAAGCATTTCATTTATTTCTTTACTAATATTTTTTATAATTTTTGCTTCCTTTGGAATTACAATTCTAGTACCATTTTTATTAATATAATTTTTTATCCCTTCTCCATCTATTATTCCAGAAAATTTAGTATTTTCTTCTTCCATATTTCTCCTTTAATTTTTATAAGAAATCTTATTAAATTCTGTTTAATATTTATAGTAATATGCTTTTGTTTATATAAGTTTTTTTCTATATTATTTTATATGTATATTTGCATGCTAGTATTCTTCTAACTGCTTTATCTATTATCTCCTCAGATATTATTCCTTTTTTTACAGCATCTATAATTTCTTGTCTTTGCCCTACAAAATCAGATGTAATAATTATATCATTTCCTGCAAGCACTGCTTGAATAGCAGCTTCTCCATTATCAACATATTCTTTAACTGCGTCCATGGCTAAATCATCTGTCATTATAATACCTGAAAAATTTAATTCATCTCTTAAGATATCATGGACCCTTTTAGATAGTGAAGCTGGCAGGTCTTTATCCATTGATGTTACTATATTGTGATTTACCATTATGCAAGGACCGTCTGCCTCAATTCCACTTACAAATGGTAAAAAGTCTGAATTTTGGAATGATTCATAGGGTCTTTCGTCAACTGCAATACCTGTGTGGGTATCTACATTATCACCATAACCTGGAAAATGTTTCATTACAGAA
>CANQXC010000077.1 GCA_947627785.1 uncultured Clostridia bacterium
TGCTAATCCCATTCTATCTGCATTTTCTACTATAATAGTGTTTGCATTTGGTATATCTATGCCAGATTCTAGTATGGTTGTACACACTAATACATTTATCTTTTTTTCTACAAATTCTTCCATTATGTCTTCTATTTCACTACCAGTCATTCTTCCATGTGCATACGCTATTTTTGCATTTGGTACAAGTTTTTCAATTTGTTTTGCTTTTCTATCTATATTTTCTACACTATTATATAAATAGAATACTTGACCATCTCTTTCTAATTCTTTTGTTATTGCTTCTCTTATTACTTCTTCATCATATTCTAAAACATAAGTCTGAACTGGTCTTCTATTTTGTGGTGGCTCGTATAAACATGACATATCTCTTATTCCAACAATTGACATGTGCAATGTTCTTGGAATTGGAGTTGCCGTCATTGTTAATACATCTATACTATTTTTTAATTTTTTGATTTTTTCTTTATGTTTTACACCAAATCTGTGCTCTTCATCTATTATTAATAATCCTAAATTTTTATATTCAATTTTTTCATTTAATAATTTATGTGTTCCTATTACAATATCTACTTCTCCTAGTTTTAAACCTTCTATTACCTCTCTTTGTTTTGATGCACTAACAAATCTATTTAATAATTCTACTTTTATTGGATAATCTTTCATTCTTTCTCTAAATGTTTCATATTGCTGATTTGCAAGTATTGTTGTTGGTGCTAAATATGCTACCTGTTTTTGATCCATACATGCTTTAAAAGCACCTCTTATTGCTACTTCTGTTTTTCCATAACCTACATCTCCACAAAGAAGTCTATCCATAGGTTTTTCGCTTTCCATATCTTTTTTCATTTCTTCTATACTGCGTAACTGGTCTTCTGTTTCTGGATATGGAAATTTTTCTTCAAATTCTTTTTGCCATTCTGTATCTTTTGAAAACATAAAACCTTTTGCTTTTTCTCTTTTTGCATATAATTCTATTAAATCCTTTGCAATTTCTTGTAAGTTAGATTTTACTTTTGCTTTTGCCCTTGCCCATTCCTTCGTTCCAAGTTTGTTTAATCTTGGTGGGTTGTCACCTGTATTTATATATTTTTTAACATTATCTAAGCTACTACTTGGAACATATAATATTCCATCATCTTTATATCTTATTTTTATATAATCCTTTGTTACTCCGTCTGTTGTAATTGTGTTTATTCCTATAAATTGACCAATTCCGTTGCTTCTATGAACTATATAATCTCCTACCTTTAGGTCTGAAAATATTATAGTTTCACCTTGCCTAAATTGTTCTGGAGTTTTTCTTCTTTTTTTTGGTATGTTGAATAACTCTTCTATTGATATTACTAGTAAATTAAAATCATAACATTCAAAACCCTCTGTTAAAGAACCTTCTGTTATTATTAATTTTTCTAAATGATTTGGATTTGTTATTTTTTCAGCAAGTAATTCTCTTGTTCTCTTTATATTGCTTTGTGAACCACAAAGAATTGCTATTGTTGTTCCTTGTCCAATGCCTTCTTGTACTTCCTTAAACAATAAATCCATTGAACTACGAAAAAAGTTGACCTCCCTATAGCTAAAGCTATATCCGTTTCTTTTTGCATGCATACTTTGTTTATCCACAAAACCTATATCTTTATTTTCAAGATATATTGTTTGTAAATTTCTTATTTTATCTAAGAACTGTATATAGTCCTCTAATTGTTCTAAACTTTGAGGTACTGTTCTTTTCTTTTCTATTAATTCTTTTATTAAATTTTGGGTGTCTTTTATAACATTTTCTGACCTTGCTTTTATTTTGCTTATTTCATCTAAAAATATTATATAATCATCATTTAAGTAGTCTATAAAGGTATTGTTTGAATTTGTATAAAAAATATTCCAATATTTATCTATTTTTGTTGTATAATCTCCATTTAATATTTCTTCTCTATCTGTTTCATCTTCTATATTTTGAGCTATTTCTTCTAAACTTTTTTCTAAAATAAATTCATGTGCTGGATATACTTTTATACTTTCTATTTTTTCTTTTGACCTTTGTGTGTTTACATCAAATGTTCTAATAGAATCTATTTCATCTCCCCATAGTTCTATTCTTATTCCTTCTTTTTCTCTTAGTGCAATATCAATTATTCCACCTCTTACACTAAATTCAGATTTATTTTCTACTACATCGCTTCTTTCATAACCTAAACTTATTAGTTTTTCTTTTATCTCATCTAAGTTTATAGTATCTCCAATTTTTAAAGTTAATATATCTTTATATAATATTTCCTTTTCTATTAATTTTTGGCTAACCGCTTCTATTGTTGTTACAATTATTTTTGCCTTTTTATCATATATATCATTTAAACATGAAATTCTATCATATGAATCTTCTTTGCTTCTAGCAATATAATCATATAACATTATTTCTTTTTTTGGAAAGTATTTTATATCATCTGAAAAGTAAGATAGATTTTTTATTATTTTCTTTGCTTGTAATTCATTATATGTTATTATACATATTGGTTTTTCTGCATAGAAAGCAGTGGAATATGCAAAATGCACCTTTCCACTGTCTGTTAACCCTGATAACATTATTGGGGTTGTTTTATTTTTTACATTTTCAATATAGTCGTTAAACTTCTTGAAATTTGGAAGTATTTTTATAATCTCGTTCATTTTGTCTCCTCTAAAAATTTGTATTATCTATTTATTATACTATAAATTTCAAGATTTTGGAAGGGATTTGTTGGATTTTTTTACACAATATACATAATCTTGCTATTTGGGAAATGTTCATTCATTTTGTTTCTAAAAAATTCTTCTCCTTCTTTTCTTATTTGTTCTTTATACATATATTTTCCCTTGCCTCTTCCAGTCATTTTCTCCTCATCAAATATTTTTATTGCATTTGGAAAAGCATCTTGATTTATCATTTTATGAACATAGCTATATGTCATAAAAATTAGTTCAAAGAAGGCATCTTTCTTTACTTCCTCACTTAAATTTTCCTTTAGGTATATTATTAATTCTTCATATAATTTTTGCCAATCATCTACTAAAATTATTGGTGCTATTAATATTCCTACTTTATAGCCTGCTGAATGTAATCTATTTATTGCTTTTACTCTATTTTCTAAATTTGATGTTCCAAATTCTACTCTTTGTATTAT
>CANQXC010000078.1 GCA_947627785.1 uncultured Clostridia bacterium
AGTAATACTACAGAAACTGATATAATTGGTGAAGATGAGTATGTGCCAAATGTTACAATATCACTTCATTTAATGGACAAAGTTGTACCAATAACAGTTGTTAGTGGCACAGTTATATCTCAAGAAGAAGCACAAAAAGCAATTAATTTACAAGAATTAGGACTTTCTAATTATACTATAGCTGGCTTCTATGCTGATAGCAATTATTCTCAAGCTTTTGACTTTAGTAAAGCTATAAGTGCTGATACTTCAATATATGTTAAATTAAATTCTATCCCAGCTCCAGCAGAGCCAAAAGATGATACTCCTAAAACAGGTACAACAAACTATTTAGAAATAGCTGTTTTAACAGTTATAATCTCTTTAGCAGGAATAGCAATATTACAAAAAAAGGAATATTAATTTTAGCATAATAAACTATTTAGGAAAAGAGAAATAATTTTTATATTCTCTTTTCCATATTTTTTAGATTTGGAGGTGTTTATGAGTAAGTTTAGCAAGCTGCAAAATATTTGTTTATATGTAATTTTTGCTTTACCACTTATTGCTTCAATTACTTACATTTCAATTTATTCTTATAATTTATATAATACTCATAAACAACAATATTTATTGAATGAAATTTCAACTGATAATTACTTAAACACTGAAAATGAAATTCCTGATACTAATGATACATCATCTACCATTCAAAAAACAGAAAGAATACTTCAAGTTGAGGAACTACAAAACATTAACCCAGATATTATAGGTTGGCTTGAAATTGAAAATACCAATATCAATTATCCAGTTTTGCAAGGGAGTGATAACAGTTTTTATCTTAATCATGACTATAAAAAAGAGAAAAATAAGAATGGGGCATTATTTTTAGATGCAAGCTATAGTTGGAATCCTCCAAGCAGTAACCTATTAATTTATGGACATAATAATCAAAATGGGACAATGTTTGAGGATCTATTAAAATATAAGCAAAAAGATTTTTATGAAAATCATAAACTAATAAGATTTACTACAAATGCTGATGATTCATACTATGAAATAATTGCTGTATTTAACTCTAAAGTATATTATCAATCTCAAAAAGATGTGTTTAAGTATTATTATTTTATAAACGCTAATGATGAAAATGAATTTAATGAATATATACAAAATGTTAAACAAATTTCTTTGTATGATACTGGTAATTCAGCAAATTATGGAGAACAATTAATTACATTATCAACTTGCTCTTATCACACTAAAGATGGAAGGTTTGCGGTTGTAGCTAAGAAAAAAAATATTTTTTACTAATCTATTCCTTGTTCTAAACCTTTCTCATTATCTCTAATTCTTCTACTATTTTTTATGTTGAGCTCTGTGTTAATAATCCCTGTTTCTTTTTTATATTAAATATCGCAAACTAATTCTTGCATTAATTTATGTACTGAAATTATTTCTTTTACTTTATAAACATTACTTCCACAAAATACTAATGCTTTATCTATATTTCCATTTACTGCTTCTATTAATGCCTTTGTTATGCAATATGGTGTGTTTACCGCATCACATGTTTTTATGCATTTATAACATTTTTCTATTTTACATTTTGTTGCTTCTGTTGCTTTTATAAAATTGTTGTATATTGCTCGTCCTGGCATTCCTACTGGGCTTTTTATTATTTTTATATCTTCTTTTTTTGCATTTATGTATGCTTGTTTAAATTCATCTGATGCATCACACTCTTCTGTTGCAACAAATCTTGTTGCCATTTGAACTCCTGATGCTCCTAACTCCAAAAATTTCTTTATATCTTTTGAATCCCAAATTCCTCCTGCTGAAATTACTGGTATTTCACATTTTGTTTCTTTCTCTACATCTTTTATATATTCAACCACTTCTTTTGTTATATTTTCTAACTTATTTTCTTCACTTTGCAATTCTTCTGCTTTATATCCTAAATGTCCTCCTGCTTCTGGTCCTTCTATAATTATCATGTCTGGCGTATAATTGTATTTATTTTTCCAATGTTTTACTATCAATTTACAACATCTTAAAGATGAAATTATTGGTGCAATCTTTGTTTTCGTTCCTTTTACATACTCTGGTAATTCTTTTGGAATGCCTGCTCCTGATATTATTAAGTCGATTTTTTGTTTCACACATTCCTTTACTATCTCGGCATAATTGCTTAAAGCAACCATTATATTTGCACCTATTATGCCATCCTTTCCAGCTATTTTTCTCGCCATTTCTATTTCTTTTTTTATAGCAATTTTATCAGCCTCTAATGGATTTTTATTAAAATTTTCTTCCTTATAACCTATATCAGCTGTTGAAATTACTCCTATTCCACCTTCTTTAGCAACTGTACCTGCTAATTTATGCATTGATACTCCTACGCCCATTCCTCCTTGAATTATTGGATATTTGGAGATTTTATCTCCTATTTTAATACCTTTCAAACCCTTTTCCTTCCTTTCACAATTTATTTACTCTTTTTACACCTCTATTTTTCAAAAGAATTATGTACCCATAATGTTATACCCATTATCCGCAAAAATAACTTGCCCTGTTATACTTGAAGACATACTGCTTAATAAAAATGTTGCAACATCACCAACTTGTTCTATTGTAACATTTCTATGTAATGGTGCCTTTTCTTCCACAATGTCTAAAATTGAATTAAAATCTTTTATTCCTTTGGCAGACAATGTTTTTATTGGTCCTGCAGAAACTGCATTTACTCTAATTTGTTCTTTTCCTAAATTTTCCGCTAAATATCTAACACTTGCTTCTAATGCTGATTTTGCAATTCCCATTACATTATATCCACTTAAAACTTTGGTTGAACCATAATATGTAAGTGTTACTATACTTGCATTTTCATTTAACATATCTAATTCTTTTGCCATTCTTGCTGTTAAAACTAATGAATATGCACTTACATCATTTGCATGAGAAAAGCCTTCTTTACTTGTATATATAAAATCTCTATGTAAATCTTCGGTATTTGCATGTGCTATTGAATGTACTATTCCATCTATTTTTCCATTTTCTTCCTTTATTTTTGTAAAAGTTTCTCTTACAACTTCATCAACTGAAGCATCATTGCAAGTATATAG
>CANQXC010000079.1 GCA_947627785.1 uncultured Clostridia bacterium
CATCCATCATGTAATTGTTTTCTTCATATTCTGATTCCATCATAATGCAAATTCCTCCCTTTTATTTATATTTAAAAATTAAAATCTAAGTATAAAAAAATTCTTTAATTCTTTCTAATAATGTTTTCATAAAGTTTTCGTTTGATTTTATATCTATTTTACTTGCCACATTTTTTGCATATGGTCTATTTGCTACATAATTAACTAGTGCATAGCTTGACCTAAATGCTGGTTTAACTGTACTTACCATTCTACCTGTTGCTATTTTTACCGGTATATTTAATACAATTTTACCTGCAACATCACTTCTACTAATACTAGTTATTCCTTGTCCTGTTAAAATTACATTATTTATATTTGATTTTATTCCTAAATTAGTTATTTGTTTGTTAACTAATGAAAATATTTCTTCTATTCTTGCTTCAATAACCTCAATTAATTCTGAACTTTTTATTGTCTTATTTCTTTCATCTCCACTATATGTAGTAAGCATTATGTCTGTATCATTATCTATAAATGATTTTAACGCTAATGCATATTGTCTTTTTAACTTTTCCGCTTCTTCATCAGATATATAAAAAACCTGTGAAATATCACTTGTAATATTGTCACCACCAAGCGATATTGTATTTGTATATAAAAATGTTGAACCACTAAATATTCCTATATCTGTATTGCCTGCTCCTATATCTAATATCATTACATTATCATTCAGTTCATTAACATCTAGTATTAATGATCTCTGTGCTACAACATTTGGTATTATTCCATCTATTTCTATGTTTACTTTCTTAAAAATACTAGTTAATTGTCTTACATAACTCCTATCTGCTAGTATAACTTGTCCTGTTAGTGTTACTGTTGAACTTAATGCTCCAACTGGATCTTCTACTATTCTTCCATTGTCTAATACAAATTGGTTTTTTATTACATCTATAACTACTTTATCTTCAGGCACTTCTATATCTTTTATTTGGAACATTGCTGAGTTTACATCTTTTGAGGTTATTCCAACAAATCTATCTTTTGCCTCTTTCACTATACTATTTTGAACTATTTGTACATATTTCCCTGGTATAGTTACATAGGCAGAATTTATTTTTATATTACTTCCGCGCTTCTATCTCAGAAATTGTTTTTCCTATCGCAGAAGCAATCTCATCTTCATCTGTAATCTGAGATTTCTTTATTCCAAAGCATTTTTGCTCTGCTGTTGCAAGAATTTCTAATTGATTAAAATTATTAATTTCTGCAATAACACTACTAACTTTGGAAGTTCCAATATCTATACCTACAATTATATCCCCGATAGCCAAAATATTTCCTCCATTTTTTTTAATTTAACGATATAATAATATTATGTTTTTTAAAAAATGTCAAGAGTATTTGTTATAATTTTGTAATAATTTTGTAACATTGCTGTAACATATTTTTTATGTAAATTTAATGAACATTAAATGCTATTATTCCTATAATAAATCCTAAAATATTTCCAATAAAACCTATTCTTCCTTTGTATAATTTATTAGATTCTGGGATAAGCTCCCCTGATACTATATATAGCATTGCTCCTGCTGCTATTGCTAAACAAATACTTATCATTTCTTCTGAAATTTGACCAACAAGTGCTCCAAAAAATGCTCCAATTCCTGTTGTGATTCCTGATAAAAATGTATACACTAGAGCCTTCATTTTGCCCATACCGCCATTTTTCATTGGAACAGACATAGAGATACCTTCTGGAATATCATGAAGCAATATAGCAATTGCTAGTGAGTATCCGTAGCTTAATTGATGCTCCAAATCCTGAACCTATTGCAAGACCTTCTGGAAAGTTATGCAAAGCTAATCCTATTCCTACAATTATTCCTGTATTTAATAAAGAATTATTTGTGCTTCTTGTGTGTTTGTTCTTTACAAAATTATCGCACATTATCATTACTATAACTCCACCTATTACTCCTATTATGCTATTTGTTATTCCTGCCATTTGAATGGCTTCTGGTACTAAATCGAAGCATATTATTGCTGTCATTAGTCCTGCTGCAAATTGCAAGATGAAGCTTAAAAATCTATTGGAGTTTCTTTTCCATGTTACGCCTATTATTCCTCCTATCGTTGTTCCAAATGTTCCAAAAAATAAACCTATTAATGTAGTTTTTAGTAAATAGTTCATATTCACACATTCCTTTCTTTTTTCTTTTTTGAAAAGAATTGTATCTAATTTTTTATATACATTAATAGGTTACTCATTATTGCTTGTACTTATTACTTTTAGTTTTAAAAATACACAGTATTTCTACTGTGCAATTTATTACTTGTTTTCTTATTCTTTTACTTCTGTTGTTGGTTTTTCTGTTACTGTATCTACTGTTTCTTCTACTACTGGAGTTTCTGTTTCAACTGCTGGTGCTTCTTCTGGAGCTTTTGCTGTTTCTTCTGCAGCTGCTAAATCTTCTTTTACTACTATTTCGTTTGTTTCAATTTTTGCTCCAACTCTTTCTTTTGTCTTAGCAGATTTTCCTAATCTATCTCTTAAGTAGAATAGTTTTGCTCTTCTTGCTTTACCTACCCTTGTTACTTCTACTTTTTCAACTGCTGGTGAATGTACTAAGAATGTTTTTTCTACACCTACACCTGAAGCTATTCTTCTTACTGTAAATGTTTTATTTATTCCTCCACCTTGTACTTTTATTATTATTCCCTCAAAAATTTGGATTCTCTCTCTGTTGCCTTCTTTTACTCTTACATGAACTTTTACTGTATTACCAACTTTTAGTTCTGGTATTTTGTTTTTCATTTGCTCGTGTTCGATTGATTTTATGATATCCATTAAGATATCCTCCCTTCTTTATT
>CANQXC010000080.1 GCA_947627785.1 uncultured Clostridia bacterium
ATTGTTGTTTGTGTTTAAAGTATGAATCGTTTTCTCTTTTTACTATTTCAATAGCTTCTTCTTGTGATTTCGTTCTAAAGATTTCTATACCTTGACTAACTAATACAAACTCTTTCATTTATCCTCCTTATTAAAATTATTTACTTTCAAGCGCTTATTTGCAATTATTTTAATTCTTTGTAAATCACTTGCTATTTTATTTAATTCGTTTATTCCATCTTGTTTTAATTTATGTACTTCGAATAGCTTTGGTAAATCAAACATATCTCCTTTTAAATTCCATTGTGCACCACAACGGTTTGCAAATGCTATATCATTGAAATCTATAACATTATCTAATCCTATTTGGCTATAAATATTTTGGTATGCTTGTCCTAATTCAAATGCTAGCTGTATATAAATTTCTACTTCTTTCTCCATTTCTTATACCTCAAAATTATTTACTTTTACCTTAACACTTAATTATTTGCTGTTCACATCTATTCAGAGCTGTCCATTTTTTCAAGTAATCTAACAATGCTAGCCAACATTCTTCATCACAGTCATCTCCATAACCATATTGTTTTTGCTGTTCTATGTCTCTAATCATTACTTGTATATCTTTATCTATTAACAAATGAGTATTATTTCTTATAAACTCACAAGTCCATTGCACTATATATGTTCTTCTCACTAAAGCATATCTTACAGCACCTACTAGCATAGCACTTATATCTGCCATTTCTCCATTTATAGTTACTAGAGTTTGTATTGTATGATATTCTTTCATTTAATGCTCCTCCTATATTTCTAATTTTGCACTTACAAATACATTTCTTTCATTGTCATACATTACATTTACTTCCGTATTATATTTTGCCATAAATTCAATAAGCAATTTTTTTATTTTCTTTAAATCTTCTTCCATTTACTCTTCCTCTACTTTCTTTTCAATAAAATCTAGAATTTCATTGTAACAATGTCTTTGTACTAATAAACAATTTCTCTTATTGATTATTTCTTCTTTTTCTTTTCTACTTAAACCAGTTACATTTATTATCTTTATTCCATTTCCTATATCTGTTAACAATTCTTCATAACATTTATCAACTGATTTTATTCTATCTTCTAAATATTTTTCTATATTTACTATTTCTGTCATTATTCTTTCTCTACTTTCTTTTCAAAATATTGTATAAAAAATTGATTTTATTGTATATTTCCATTTACTTTTTTTAAATTCTTTGCCATTTATATAAACTTTATTATTGATTTGGCAAACACAATTATTAAAAAATAAACTTTTAGGTTGTTCGATTTTTATTCCATTTATATAAACTTCATTATTTATCTGATATATAGTACTCATTTTATACACCTACTTTCTTTTCAAAATATTGTTTTATACAGGCTCTAATTTTGTCACATTCAATTTCAGGTCTTATGCATCTTATATCTTGTACTAAATACTCTGCCATTTCATCAATTACCTTATTTGCCTTATCTTTTTCTTGTTCTCTTTTATTTATTTCAAATTTTGCACAGTCTAATACACTTTTCCAACCTTCTGTATCTTCTTTATTTTTTGATTTTAAATTATAATATCTATTTCTCCATTTCTTTCTACTAGACATTAAAGAAGTTTGTCCTTTCTTTAATGCTTTATTTTCTTGTTCTAGTTGGTCTATGTATTGTAAAAGTGTATCTATATTTTGTACTGTTGTTTTTCCAACTTTTATTGTTATATTTTCTTCTCCAAAAAGCATATTGTTTTCTTGTATAGTTTTTTTAATATTATTTATAAATTCTTTTGCTTTTTCTATTTCTTCTTTACTTAACATCTAAATTACCTACCAATTATATCTATATTTATATTTAGTTCCACATCTATCACACTCAACAATATGCCAATCATCATCACAATTTGCATATTCTGTATATGTCAATTTACAGTTAGGACATTCAACTTTTATATCTGCACATTCGTATCTTGATGCACTTTTTATTTTTACTTCTTTTATTTCTTCTTTACTCATTCCATCCTAACTCCTTTACTTTTTCATTTATTGCTTGTAACTCTTGCATATCTATTGAAATTCTATGAAATTTCATTCCAAACAAAATATCTAAAATATGTTTTTTATCTTTTCACTGTACTTGAACCATAACCATAATTTTCTGATATTCTATAATGTTCTCTTGGTAATGGTTTGTGACATTTATCACACATATATGGCATTTTTGATTTTAGTTCCAAATCACATCTCCTCCAGTTCTACTATTACTTTTAATTTGTCCTACTTTCAATCTTTTATATCTGTATTTTCTTTTCTATTTATATATTTTTCTTCATACTCTTCTTTAGTAAGATCTAGTCCAAATTCACCTGCACATTTTTCTTTTAGTGCATAATCTATTCCATACCTTTTCAAATTATTTTCCTTTTGATAAAGTCCATATTGAAGCCTACCATAACCTAAACAATTCATATTTGCAGAAAAATCATCTAATAATGCTTTTTCTGAGAAATACTCTATTCGTTCTTTTGTATCAAGGTATACTATATAACCTACTGGCTCTATTTCTGTTTTATCAGAAATAGTATAATCAATTTTTTTCATTTATATTTCCTCCAGTTCTACTATTACTTTTGATTAAGTTCTCAAAGTATTAATCTTTAATTTCTTTAATTGTTAAATTAGGATATTTATATTCAAATAATTTTTGCTTAATTTTAAATACGTCTGTTTTCATTCCTTTTGTATCTTCTACAATAGTTTGTCCTTTTTCTTCATAAACAAAATCTGCTATGTATTCTATTTTTCTATATGTTTTACCATTCTTT
>CANQXC010000081.1 GCA_947627785.1 uncultured Clostridia bacterium
TAGGTATATTAATTTCAATGGAGATAATCAATAACGTAGAACTTGAAAAAACGGCATTTATAGGTGAGCTTTCTTTAGATGGAAAGATAAATAAAGTAAATGGAATTTTACCAATGTGTATAGAGGCAATGAAGTTAGGAATAAAAAGAATTGTAGTTCCAGAAGAAAATGCAAAAGAAGCAGGAATTGTAAAAGGAATAGAAATATTACCTGCAACGAATCTTATGCAAGTTATAAACTTTCTTAATAAATTAGAAAATATAGAACCAATAAATATAAATGTAGAAGAGCTTTTTAAAACTAATCAAAAATATAGCTTTGATTTCTCAGATGTAAAAGGTCAAGAAAACATAAAAAGGGCATTAGAGGTAGCAGCTGCTGGTCTGCATAATGTGCTACTTATTCGGTAGTCCTGGTTCTGGAAAAACAATGTTAGCAAGAAGATTACCAACAATATTGCCAGATTTAAGTTTTGATGAAGCATTGGAAATAACAAAAATACATAGTATAGCAGGCACATTAAAGCAGGATATCCCATTGATAACAACAAGACCATTTAGATCACCTCATCACACGGTTTCAGGAGTTTCATTAGTAGGAGGAGGTAGGATACCAAAGCCGGGAGAAATAAGCCTATCACATTATGGTGTACTTTTTTTAGATGAGCTTCCAGAATTTAATAAAAACACGTTAGAGGTGTTAAGAGGTCCATTAGAGGACAGACAAATAACTGTATCAAGAGTTAATGGAACATTTACATATCCAGCAAACTTTATGTTTGCCGCAAGCATGAATCCATGTCCATGTGGTTATTATGGTTCAAAAGAAAAAGAATGTACTTGTTCAAAGACAGCCATATCAAGATACATGGGAAAGATAAGTGGTCCGCTTTTAGATAGAATAGATATATGTGTAGAAGTAAGTCAAGTAAAATATAGTGAATTAGATTCTAATGAGAAAATAGAAGGTTCCCAAGAAATAAAGAAAAGAGTAGATAAAGCAAGAAAGATACAGTTAGAAAGATATAAACAAAATAAAATTTTATCTAATTCGGAATTAACTCCAAAATTAATAGATAAATATTGCAAATTAGATGAAAAAGGAAAGCAAATTTTAGAAGCAGCATTTAATAAACTAAAATTAAGTGCAAGGGCTTATGGAAGAATATTAAAAGTAGCAAGAACAATAGCAGATTTAGAAGAGTCTAGAAATATAGAGGTAAAGCATATTGCGGAAGCAATACAATATAGAGCTATAGATAGAAAGTATTGGTGTAATTAGTAAATGGAGATTAAAGAAATAAGTATAGAAAATGAACTATATCCTAGTAAATTACGAGAGATAAAAAGACCGCCTAAGAAATTATACGTATTAGGAGATGAAACAATATTAAATATGGAAAGTTTATCAATAATTGGTTCAAGGTGTTGCACAGATTATGGAGCAGAAAAAGCAGAATATTTTGCAATGAAATTAGCACAAACCGGAGTTGCAATTGTAAGTGGTATGGCAAAAGGGATAGATAGCAGAGCACATTTAGGAGCAATTAAAGCAGGAGGAAAAACAATTGCAGTATTAGGTTCAGGATTGAATCATATTTTCCCAGACAAGAAAATTTTTGAAGAAATATTGAAAAATGGTGGAGCAGTAATTACAGAATATGCAGAAGATGTAGAAATATTTCCACAGGGCTTTAGAGATAGAAATAGAATAGTTGCTCGGTTTGTCAGTAGGAGTTTTAATAATAGAAGCAAAACAGAAAAGTGGTACAGGGATTACAGCAGATTATGCCAAGAGATTTGGAAGACCTATATTTTGTATACCACATGCAATTGAAGATGAGTCAGGGGCAGGAACAAACAGGTGGTTAAAAAGAGGAGCAATACTTGTAACAGAAATTAGCGATATTTTAAAATATTTTTCTAATATAAGAGCTGTACCATATACGGAACCAAAGATAGAAATTCCAGAAGAATATAGAAAAGTATATAAATTAATAAATGGCAAGTTAAATGCGGATGAGATTAGTAGAAAAGCAAAAATAAATATAAGCGAAACGAATACAATACTAACAATGTTAGAACTAGAAGGTTTTATAAAAATTGGACCAGGAAATTATTATAAGAAAAAAATTATAATTTAAAGTGTTAAAAAATGCTTTAACATAAAGCTATAAAAAAATATATAAAATGAGCAAAGATGAATATAGTAGAAATCATTACTAAAGAAGGTGAAAAAAATAATGTATAAGAGACATATATTAGGCAAAAGAGGGGAAGAATTAGCAGTAGAATACTTAAAAGATAAAGGTTATAAAATATTAGAAAGAAACTTTATGTGTAAGCAAGGAGAAATAGATATTATTGCAAAAGATAAAGATTATGTTGTATTTATCGAAATAAAATCAAGAACAAATACAAAATATGGATTTCCTTTAGAAGCAATAACAGAAGAAAAATTAAAACACATATTATTAAGTGCTAGTTACTATTTACATATAAAAAATTTAGAAAATAATAATGTTAGAATAGATGCAATAGAGGTATATATAAAAGAAGAAAAATATTATGTGAATCATATAAAACAAATAGTTTAATTGACATTTTTATCTATTAGTGATAATATGCAAAAGTCAGGAGGAATGTTTATGAAAAATATTATAGTAACAGGTGGATCAAGAGGAATTGGAAAATGTATAGTGGAGAATCTAGCAAAGGAAGGCCATAATGTGATTTTAAATTATAATAAGTCAGAAAAGCAAGCAAGAAAAATACAAAATGATTTAAAAGAGAATGGAATAATTATAGAAATATTTAAAGCAGAT
>CANQXC010000082.1 GCA_947627785.1 uncultured Clostridia bacterium
AAGGTTTTGCTATTTACATATTCGTTAATTACATCATCTAATCCTTTCCAAAAAGAATATGTTTTACAGTTTCTTTGTCTTACACACTTTCCTTCTTCTGTTAAACAATCTATTGGAGTTAAATCCCCTTCTGTTGCTTTTAATATATCTCCTATTATACAATCACTTGGTTTTTTCGCTAATTTATATCCTCCTGCAGTACCTCTTGCTGTTTCCAAATATCCTGCCTTATTTAACATTGCTATAATTTGTTCTAGATATTTATTTGATATTTCTTGCCTTTGAGCTATTTCTTTTGAAGTTATATATTTTTCCTTACTATTTAATACTAAATCTACCATAACCCTTAAAGCATATCTTCCTTTTGTAGATATTTTCATACACATACCTCCATTTACAAATATTTTATCAAATGTGATTTAGTTAACACATATATTATATGTAGCTAAATCATTCCATAAAAGTATATATCATTATTATTTCCCTTATAAAAGTATAGCAAAAAAGCAAGAGATTAGCAACTAGTCTCTTACTTTTTTAAATTGTATTTTTTTATTGCAATAAAGCAATTTCATTATTTTTTATGCTCTTTTGAACATCTATTACTCTTTGATTTGATGATCCTCTCCACTGTAAAGTAAAATCATGTAACTCATCTTGATAAGTTCCATCAACTAATACATCAATATATTTTACAACTTCCTTATCTTTTAAATCTTTATCAAATTTAAATCCAGACCATACCCATAAACTTTTATTAGGATATTTTTCTTTAAATGCTTTTGCTAGTTTTGTTGTTCCCTCAATATTATTTGGATCCATTGGTTCTCCACCCAATATTGATAATCCTTTAATATGCTTTTTTCCGCATAAGTCTAAAACTTTATCTATTGTATCATTATTAAATTCTTTTCCACCTTCAAAATTCCAGGTTTCTTTATTAAAGCAATTTTTACAATGAAAATTACATCCTTGCATAAATATTGAAACTCTAACTCCTGGTCCATTTGAAATATCCATTTCTCTAATTATATTATATCTCATTATTCTTTAACCACCTTATTGTCCAAATGCAATACCCTTTCCTTAATTTCTTGTGTCCTTCCTTTATTCCAGAAATTAGTACCTATGTACCCACAAGTTCTTCTTGCTACATTTAACGTATTATGATCTCTATTTCCACAGTTAGGACAATACCATTCCATATTTTCATCTATTAAAATTTCTCCATCATATCCACATTTTTGACAATAATCAGATTTAGTATTTAATTCAGCATACATAATATTATCATAAATAAATTGTATTATTTCAATAATTGCATCAATATTATTTTGTAAATTAGGTGTTTCTATATATGATATTGCTCCACCTGGACTTAATTTTTGAAATTCACTTTCTAAAGTTAATTTTGAAAATGCATCAATTTCTTCAAATACAGGTACATGATATGAATTAGTTATATAATTTCTGTCTGTAATTCCTTTTACTGTACCAAATCTTTCTTTTAAACATTTTGCAAATTTATATGTTGTAGATTCTATTGGTGTACCATAAACAGAATAATCTATATCTTCTTCTTCTTTCCATTTTTTTGTTGCATCATTCAAATATTGCATTATTTTTAATCCTAATTCTTTTCCTTCTCCATTATCAGTATGTGAATGTCCTGTCATATATTTTACACATTCATATAATCCAGCATAACCTAATGATATTGTAGAATATCCATGGTGTAATAATTCATGTATAGATTCTCCTTCTTCTAGTCTTGCTAATGCTCCATTTTGCCATAAAATAGGTGCTACATCACTTGTTACATTACTTAATCTCTTATGTCTAATTTGTAATGCCTTATGGCATAATTCTAACCTTTCATCTAATATTTTCCAAAATTTATCAATATCTTTCTTTGATGAAAGTGCAACATCTGGTAAATTTATAGTAACAACGCCTTGATTAAATCTACCATAATATTTGCCTTTTCCTTCTACATAGTTTTTAGCTTTTGCTATATTTCCTACGCTCATAGTTCTATCTGGTGTTAAGAATGAACGGCAACCCATACATGGGTAGCAATCTCCATTTCCATATTCGTTTTTCTTTAATTCTAACATTATTTTCTCTGAAATATAATCTGGAACCATTCTTTTAGCAGTACATTTTGCTGCAAGTTCTGTTAAATACCAATATTTACTGTCTTTATGTATATTATCTTCTTCAAGAATATATAGTAGTTTTGGAAATGCTGGAGTAATATAAACACCTTTTTTATTTTTAAATCCTACTATTCTTTGTTTTAAAAATTCTTCAATTATCATTGCAAGTTCGTCTTTATATTCATCTGTTTCTCCTAAATACATACATACTGATAAGAATGGAGCTTGTCCATTTGTATTTGTCATGGAATTAACTTGATAATTAAATGTTTGCACACCATCTTCTATTTCTTTTTTTGTATCTTCGATTGCAAACTTTTTACAATCATCTTCTTTTAAGTTTCTCTTTTTATATTTATCATAGTATTTATTGTAACTATCTCTTACAAATGGTGCTAAATGTGAAAGTGATATTGTTGCTCCTCCATAACTTGA
>CANQXC010000083.1 GCA_947627785.1 uncultured Clostridia bacterium
TTTTTTCTATATGTTTCTGGAAAAAATTGGAAATTTTCATCGCAATAACTGTCATTTATCGACTTTTTTCTACATGCTTATTCTAGTAATTTTTTCTATTTTACAATTTTCGTCATTAATTTCTAATATACAACCTGTTAAAATTATTTCTTTATCTTCACTTACTTTATATCTTTCTGGAAGTGTTGTTGTAAATCTTTTTACTGAAGCCGATACTTCCATTCCTATTACTGATTTTTTTGGACCTGTCATTCCTATGTCTGTAATATATCCAGTACCTTTTTCTAATATTGTTTCATCTGCTGTTTGAACATGTGTATGTGTTCCAAAAACCGCTGTTACTCTTCCATCTAAATAATATCCCATTGCAATTTTTTCTGCAGTCGCTTCTGCATGAAAATCTACTATTATTATATCTGCTTTATTTTGTATTTCTTTTAATATTTCATCCATCTTTAAAAATGGATTTTCTGATAATATTCCAATATCTACTCTTCCTATTAAATTCACCACTGCAATTTTCTTTCCATTTATTTCTCTTATTGTATAGCCTTTTCCTGGAACTCCTATTGGATAATTTGCAGGTCTTACAATTTGTTCATCTTCAATAAAATTAAAAATTTCCTTTTTGCCCCATGTATGGTTGCCCATTGTTACAACGTCTACTCCTGCTTTTTTTAAATCTTCATATATTTTTAATGTTATTCCCATACCATCTGCTGAATTTTCCCCATTTGCTATTATAAAATCTATGTTTTTTTGTTTTTTATATTGTGGTATTACCTCTTTTACTTTTTTTACTCCACTGTTTCCAACTATATCGCCTATTAATAAAATTTTCATTTATCTTAAAATCCCCTTTCTTGAATTTAGATTATAATGATATATATCTTCATTTTTATGTTTTAGAGAGTTTTATTATAAATTATTAATCACGCTATTTTTATTAAGTCAAAGTTAGTATAATCTGAACTTGCCATTATGTAATTTATGCCATTTATTTCTCCTTGAATAGCATCTTTGCTAGCTTCTCCATGTATATGACCATATATACATGTTTTCACATTGTATTTCTCCATTGTTTTTATAAAATTTAATTCTAGATTCTCATAGCTATTAAATGGTGGATAATGCATACATACTATTATTTCTTTATCTTTACCAAATTTTTGTATTCCATCTTTTAAAGATAATTCTAGCCTTAAGTTTTCTCTTCTAATTATTTTCTCTGCCTTTTCCTCTTGCTCTGACCACCCTCTTGTTCCTACTATTATTTTGTTTTCCCATATATAGCTGTTGTTATATAAAAATTCTATGTTTTTAAAATTGTTTTCTTGCAAAAATTTTTTCATTTTTGTAAGTGTCTCCCACCAATAATCATGATTTCCTTTTAATAAATATTTTGTTCCTGGAAGTTCATTTAAGTATTCAAAATCTTTCTTGGCTTCTTCTAAGTACATAGCCCATGAAAAATCTCCTGGAAGTATTACAAGGTCTTCTTCTTTTACTTTTTTAAGCCAATTATCTTTTACTTTTTTCTCATGATTTTCCCAATTATCTCCGAAGATGTTCATTGGTTTTCCTACACCTAGAGATAAGTGCAAATCTGATATTGTATAAATTGCCATGCTATCCTCCTAATTTTAAATTTGGTATTGCATTTAAATTTAGTCCAGATTTTCTTCCAAATATATAGTTATAGTAACCTGATGCTGCTATCATTGCTGCATTATCTGTACATAGCTTCAATTCTGGATAATATATTTTTATACCATTCTTCTCCCCTAAAATTTTAAATTCATTTCTTATATATGAATTTGCAGATACTCCTCCTGCTAATACTATCTTTTTTATTCCCGTTTTTTCTACTGATTTTTTTACATTCTCTATTAACATTTCTGTTGTTGTTTTTTCAAAACTTGCACATAAGTCTGCTTTATTTAAATTTGGATTTTTGTGGTTTAAGTTTATTACTGCTGTTTTTATTCCACTAAAGCTAAAATTTAAATCTTGTATCTTTGATTTTGGTAAGTCAATATTTGCTTCTCCATCCTTTGCCAGTTTATCTACTTTTGGTCCTCCCGGATATCCGTAGTCCTATTACTCTTGCAACTTTATCATATGCCTCACCTATTGCATCATCTTTTGTTCTGCCTAAAATTTCAAATTCCGTATAGTCATTTATTTTTACTAAATGAGTATGTCCTCCTGATATTATTAAGCATATAAATGGTGGTTCTAACTCTGGATATGTTATATAATTTGCTGCAATGTGCCCTTCTATATGGTTTACTCCAACTAATGGTTTTTCTAATGTATATGCTAACCCTTTTGCATAAGATACCCCTACTAATAGTGCTCCAACTAGTCCAGGTCCATACGTTGGACATACAACATCTATATCTTCTGCCTTTATATTTGCTTGTTTTATTGCTTCTTTTACTACTTGATTTATAACCTCAACGTGGCATCTTGAAGCTATTTCTGGTACCACCCCTCCATATAATGTATGTATATCTATTTGTGAGTTTATAACATTTGATAATACTTTTCTACCATTTACAACTACTGC
>CANQXC010000084.1 GCA_947627785.1 uncultured Clostridia bacterium
CTTTTTCCATGTTTTTCATTTCTTCATCTGTAGGTTCATGGTCTAACTCTTTATATGCCATTGCTAGAACTCTTAATGCTGAGCTTGCCATTTCATCATTTATTTTTCTAATTTGAGGTTTAAAAGCTTCTAAATCATCTTTTATTTGTTCATTTATTCTGTACTTAGTACACCTAGCTAGTAATTCATCTACGCCACCTTTTGTATATACTAAATATCTTCCATTTGCATCATGTACAGTTGTCATTAATTTTCTATCAGAATCAAATGGAATTTCTTTTACCCTTGGATACATACCATATAATGCACTATCATAGTCTAGTTTAAAGCCTAAATCTACTAATGCTGTTTCCGTTGGGTCTCCAGTAAGTTCATTACTATTTGATATTTTAGTATCATTACATAGCATACTTGTATGTACTAATAAGTCCAAATCTTTATCTGCTAAATTTCTTTTAAATTTTTTCAAGTCTACTAACTTATTGTTATAAAAGATTTTTTCTACAGTCATTTTATTTTGTGTTAATGTTCCTGTTTTATCTGAACATATAACTGTTGCACTTCCTAATGTTTCAACAGCTGGAAGTTTCTTTACAATAGCGTTTTTCTTTACCATCCTTTGAACACCGATTGCTAAAACTATTGTAGAAACTGCTGGTAAACCTTCTGGTATAGCAGCAACTGCTAAACTTACTGCTGTCATAAACATTTCTATTACATCTTTACCATATAATAAACCTATACCAAAAATTACAAAACAAATTATTAATGCAACTATTCCTAATGTTTTTCCTAGTTTATCCAGTTTTTGTTGCAATGGTGTTGAACCTTCTTCTGCTGAGTTTATAATGTTTGCTATTTTTCCAACTTCAGTGTTCATTCCTGTTTCAACTACTATGGCTTTTCCTCTACCATATGTAATTAGACTTGATGAAAATAGCATATTTATTCTATCTCCTAAGCCAATTTTTTCATCATCAATTTTTGCTGCCATTTTCTCAACTGGTACAGATTCACCAGTTAATGCTGCTTCTTGAGATTTTAAATTTACTGCTTCTATAATTCTTAAATCTGCTGGTACATAATCACCAGTTTCTATAACCACTAAATCGCCTGGAACTAATTCTCTTGATGGAATTACTTCTAGATTCCCATCTCTAACAACTTTTGCCACATGGCTACTTAATTTTTGCAAAGCTTCTAATGATTTTTCTGCTTTATTTTCTTGTAAAACTCCTATAATTGCATTTACTATAACTACTACTAAAATTATAACTGTATCTGTAATTCCTGAAATTCCTTCCTCCATTACTCCTACAACACCAGAAACTATGGCCGAAATAATAAGTACTATAATCATAAAGTCTTTAAATTGTTCCAAAAACTTTACAAAAGTACTTTTCTTCTTTTTAGCTGCTAATTCATTTAGTCCATATTGTTCTTGTCTTTTAGTTACTTCTTCCTTTGTTATACCTTTTTCAAGGTCTGTTCCTAATTGTTTTACAGCTTCATCTACTGTTACATTAAACCAATTAGTTTTCATTACACATCCCTGCTCCTTCTTTTAAATATATTACATATTTTACAATATCTTCATTTAAATGTAAAGGGATTTTGAAAGTTTCAAAGTAAAAATATTAACACAAATTTAAGTTTAACTTTATTGCAAAAAAATAATGCCATTATAGGCATTATTTTTATTATTTTCACTTACTTTATTATCCTGTTTGTTTCATTAAGTCTGTTAATACATCATCTAGTGCTATTGGTGTAACTTTACATTTTTTTAGCTTTTCTATTATATTTACAATTGTACGTTCATTTGTTGTTATTTTATTAATTACATTCTTTTCCATCTTTATTTTATCTTCTATATACTCTTTTTTTACAACTGCTATTCCATAAAAAGTCTTTTTCTTACTTAACGTAAATCCATGTTTCTTTATCTTATAATATTCTAATTCAATCTTGTTTTTATTATTAGTACCTTTTGAATCTTTTTCTTGTAATAAAGTAGTTCCATAATAAGTCCCTAAGCTTCTCACGATTTCTTCCCCTTTCTTTGATTTTATGTAAAAAATATACTTACAAATAATACACCTATTTTATAGCAAAATCAAGAAAAATCGTTCGTTTCATTTCGACATTCTTCGACTTTCTGTAAACTTTTTATCATTGTTTAAATATATACATTAATATTATAAATTTATACCTTATATTAATTGCAAAATAATTTTTTAATTATTTATTTCTTACAAAAAAAATGAGTGAATTTTGTTTCACCCATTCTTCAAAACTACTATATATTCATAATTTCATTTTCTTTATCTTGAATTGCTTTATCTATATCTGCAACTTTTGCATCTGTTAATTTCTGTATTTTATCTTCCATGCCCTTTAGCTCATCTTCTGTCATAGTTCCCTCTTTTTGCTCAGCTTTTGCGGTATCCATTCCTTCTCTTCTTATTGAACGAACAGAAACTTTTGCATCCTCTCCCATTTTCTTAATATCTTTTACTAACTCTTTTCTTCTTTCCTCTGTTAATTCTGGAAATG
>CANQXC010000085.1 GCA_947627785.1 uncultured Clostridia bacterium
GGTTTATATAAAGAAACTAAAGATAAGATGAAAAAAAGAGTACAAAGTGGTTGTAAAGTTGTAGAGATGGAGTGTGCATCAATTATGGCTGTTGCTCAAGCAAGAAATATAAATGCATATCAATTTTTATACTCAGATGATACACTTGCTGAAGCAAATTGGGATATAAGAACATTAAATGATAATAGAAGTCCACTATTAAAAGAATGTCTAAAAATTGCATTTGAAATTATTAAAGAGATATAGAAAAAGGATAGAAAGATATATGGAAGAATTAAAAAAGATATTTAAAGAAATAGGTTATACAGAAGAAGAAATGAATGAAATAATAAATGAATATGGAATAAGAAACTTTAAACCAGAAACTTTATTAGAAAATGTAAAAAGAAATTATAGTTTCTTTTTATCAATAGGTTATAGTAGAGAAGATTTTATAAAAATGACAAAGACTTCGCCACAAATATATTGCTTAAGTATAGAAAATATAAAACAAAAGATAGAAGATATAGAAAAATTAGGCTATAGTAGAGAAGAAGTTATAAAAATGACAAAAGGTTTTCCATCAATATATTCCCATAGTATAGGTACTATGCAACAAAAAATAGAAGATATGAAAAAATTAGGCTATAGCAAAGAAGATATTATAAAAATGACGAAAAGTTTACCAGAAATATATGGTTATGGTATAGAAAATATTCAACAAAAGATAGAAGATATGCAGAAATTAGGCTATAGTAGAGAAGACGTTATAAAAATGACAAAAGCTTTCCCCTCAATATATTGCTATAGTATAGACACTATAAAACAAAAGATAGAAAATATAGAAAAATTGGGCTATAGTAGAGAAGACATTATAAAAATGACAAAAGCTTTACCAACAATATATGGCTTCAGTAGAGACAATATAAAACAAAAAATAGATTTTTACGATTCAATAGGCTTGCACTCATTAGCAATAATAAATGCAAAAGAATTAATGCAAAGTACAAACTTAAGTTATGCAAGATATATGTATTATAAAGACATAGGAATAGATATAGACGAAACAAATTATAGAAAATTATTTATAGGACAAAAACGATTTGAACAACAGTATGGAATAACAAAGGAAGAATTATTAGAAAAATATGATTATCAAAAGTATTTAGAAAAGAAAAATACACAAGATTTAGGACAAGAAGTAGTAGATATTTTGGAAAATACAGAGTATTTAGGAGATACAGAAGAAACAATAGGTGCATATGAAAAAGATGAAAAAATCAAATAAAGATAAAAAATGGAGGTAAATGAATGGAAGAAATATTAAAAGAAATAGGGATAAGTGAAAATACAATAAGTCAAATGGAAGAGTTATGTCCAAATATAAAAGAACTAAGCAAAGAAGAAATAGAAAAGAAGATAGAGAAACTAAAGGAAATGAAATGTGATGATATACAAGTAAGAAATATAATAAGTAGTAATGCTATATACTTAGATAGAAGTGTTACAGATGTGGACAAGCTAATAAACACGATGAAAGACTTAGGCTTTGATAACTTAAATATACTATTAGATGGAAATCCATACATATTAAATTTAGACGACTTTGAAATAAAAAATTACATAACAAAAAGAGAAGAAAAAGGAGAATTATTAGAAGACATAGTAGATGATATGAGTACGAATCCATTCTTATTTGAAGAAATATAAAATAAAAGGAAAGAAAGATATATGGGAGAATTAAAAAAGATATTTAAAGAAATAGGTTATACAGAAGAAGAAATGAATGAAATAATAAATGAATATGGAATAAAAAAACTTAAACCAGAAACTTTATTGGAAAATGTAAAAAGAAATTATAGTTTCTTTTTATCCATAGGCTATAGCAAAGAAGATGTTATAAAAATGACAAAAACCTTGCCACCAATATATGGATTAAGTATAGACAATATAAAACAAAAGATAGAAGATATGGAGAAATTAGGTTATAGCAAAGAAGACGTTATAGAAATGACAAAAGGTTTCTCCTCAATATATAACTATAGTATAGACAATATAAAACAAAAAATAGAAGATATGGAGAAATTAGGCTATAGCAAAGAAGATGTTATAAAAATGACAAAAACATTGCCATCAATATATGGCTTAAGTATAGACAATATGGAACAAAAAATAGAAGATATGGAGAAATTAGGCTATAGCAAAGAAGACGTTATAAAAATGACAAAGACATTGCCAGCAATATATAGCTATAGTATAGAAAATATGAAACAAAAAATAGAAGATATAGAAAAATTAGGCTATAATAGAGAAGACGTTATAAAAATGACAAAAGCTTTACCATCAATATAGACAATATAAAACAAAAAATAGAATTTTACAATTCAATAGGCTTGCACTCATTAGCAATAATAGATGCAAAACAATTAATGCAAAGTACAAGCTTAAGTTATGCAAGATATATGTATTATAAAGACATAGGAATAGATATAGATGAAACAAATTATAAAAAGTTATTTATTAACCAAAAAATATTTGAAAAAAAGTATGGAATAACAAAACAAGAATTATTAGCAAAATATGATTATCAGGAATACATGAGGAAGAAAAATACACAAGATTTAGGACAAGAAGTAGTAGATGTTTTGGAAAAT
>CANQXC010000086.1 GCA_947627785.1 uncultured Clostridia bacterium
TATTGCTAGAAAAAAATTAGTAAAATAATATTAGGTAATTTTGTAAAAAAGGAGAAATTAGCATGAAAAAATTAATGGCATGTTTAGTATTATTATTAACATTATTTATATCCTTTACATTCACAATGACAGTGAATGCAAAGGATAACTTAATTTTAAATGTTAGCAAAAATGAAATTAACTTAGGAGAAGAACTTATTGTTTCTATTAATTTAGATACAGAGCATACAGATTTATATGCTTATACAGCAAAATTAAGCTATGATAGGGATGTTTTTGAAATTATAGAAACAGACGATTTTGAAGAACAAGAGAATTGGTCAGATATACAATATAACAAGGATAATAATAAATTTGCTTTAATAAACAAAAAAGGGGTAAATAGTGATAAACTTTTACAAGTAAAGCTAAAAGTAAAACAAGATGCAAAGGCTGGTAAAACAGCAATAACCGTAAACAGTATAACTGCATCTAACGGTAAAAAGGATATTCCTATCGAGGGAAATAGTGTAGAGGTTTTAGTATTAAAGAATGGTCTAAATGAAGGAGAAAGCATTCCAGATAATAAAGTAGAAATACCAGAAGAAGATAACCATGTAATTGAAACTAAAAGGGAAATCCCAGTAGCTGGAATTTTACTTATTATTTTGATGTTTGCTATTACTATTTCTTTAATATACTACTATTTAAAACTATCAAAAAAAGATTCTAAGAATAAAAAAATTATTATTACTATCATTGCCATAATATTACTAATAATATTATTAGTTATTACTATCAAAATTTTTTCAACCAAAAGTATAGATGTAAATAAAGATGGAGAAATAAACTATGATGATACAAAAGATTTAATGGAATATATACTTGAGATAAAAGGACCTCAAGATGATGATGGAAAAGATAAAGATTTAAATAATGATGGTAAAGTAACAATAACAGATGTTGCGCAATCAGCAGGTAATGCATCTAATCAAGAGTATACTGGAAATATTACACCAGTTGGAAGCTCATATGTTAGTAACTTAACACCAAAAAAAGGAGAAGAGATTACCTTAAATTTAAATATAGATATAAAACCATATACAGATGTTGAATATTTAATAATAAGTGGAAAAAAATATTCTGTGGAGAAGGATGAAAATAACGGATATAGAGTAACTATACCTGCTCCAGAAAAATCTGGACTTCAAGATGTTGTTATAACAGGTGTTGTTTTCGATAATGGTAAAGAGGTTGAAGCGGAATACAAAGTAACTTTTGATGTATTAAAGGATATTCCAACACTTAGTGAATTTTTAATTGATACAGAAAAAGATATACCAGAAGTATCTGTTAATATTAGCGATAATGATGGTGCTATAAAATCTGGTAAAGTTATAGTAGAAGATGAAGAAGGAAATATTGTATTTGAGTCAGATAAAATAGTAAATGGTCAAAATACATATGTATTAGATGGATTAGAGAAAGATAAAAAATATAATGTAAAAGTAGAAGTACAGTATGACTTAGATAGTGATGCTTATGGAGAGCCAGAAGATAATAGTGGAAAAGAAACACTATTAAACCAAGACTTTGTTATAAATGCAGAATATGGATTTACAGGAACAGACTACAAAATAACAGAAAAAGTAACAGATAAAGATACAGTAGTTATAAGCTTTAAAAATTCATATAATTCATACTATGATGTAGAATATGTAGTTATAAATGGACAAAAATATTCAGTAACTAAGATTGATGATACATACCAAGTAGTATTAGAAAAAGGTTCAAAAGGTACAAACACAGTTGTTATTGAAGAGGTTATACTAAAAAATGGTAAGTCTTATAAAGTAAATAAGGAACTTAAATATGTAGTATTAAAATCTATAAAACCAGTAGTAAAAGGGGTATCTGTTGTTGAAAAAGAAGAAGATAAAGCAATACTTGCATTTACGGTTTTAGATGAAGAAGATACATTTGTAAGTGGTAGAATTGTTATTACAAATAGAGATACAAAAGATGAAGAGACAATTATATTTACAGATATAAATGATACTGTGCACGAAATAACTGCATTAGATTTTACAACATATGATGTAGATATATATGTTACATATAATTTCGATTTAAATAAAGAAAATACTGAATATCAACAGGAAGAGTTATTAGCAGAAGAAGAATTTAGATTAATTGGAGACATTGAATTCAATTTTAATGAATTAAGTGCAAAAGTAGATAGAGATAAAAATGTAGTTAAACTACAATTTACAGTTACACTTGCAGAGCAAGCAAAAGACTATTATGTAAAAGATGTAATAATAAATGGAAATGCATACAGTGTTTCAAGAGAAGGAACAACATATACAGTAGAAGTACCACTTACTACTACAGATAGACAGACAATAACAGTTGAAGAAATTATCTTAAATAACATACAAGGATTGGCTATTACTAACAATAATAGTGTTGAAATATTTAAGAATGCTCCAACAATAAGTGGATTAACCACAAAAGTAGAAGGGGATGCAATAAAGGCTAATTTCCAAGTAATAGATGAAGCTAATATAATGACAAATGCAAAAGTATTACTTGTAAATGCAAACGGAGATACTATTCAAGAAATAATAATAGATAAAAATTCAAATGAAGTAACATTTGATAATATAGAAGAAGCAGGAACATACACTATCAGAGTAATTGCAGATTATGATAGAGCTGATGGTTTAGTCCATGAGAAAGAAATATTAGCTGAAGATACTGTAAAAAAACCAATAACAGCAACTATAAAAAGTGATGTAACACCTAACTTTGCAGAAAAAACATCAGAAATTGAAGTTATATATGAAATTGCATCTAATACAGTAGATAAAGTTGTAAGTATAGAAGTAAATGGTACAAAATACACTGCTACTGAATTAGAAGATGGTAAATACAAAATTGCATATGCCACTGGAGCAAGTGCTGGAAATGAAACACTAAAAGTAACAAGTATAGATTATAATGATGAAAATGTAAAAGTAGAGTATAGCTCAAGTGTTGAAATTCTAAAAGATGAACTAGAAATTAAAAACTTTAATGTTGATACATCTTCATCTCAAGTTAAAGTAACTTATGAAATGATAGATGAAGAATCAAGCTTTGTAAGTGGAAAGATTATAGCTAAAAACATTGCAAATGATGATGTAATTGAAACTGAAATTTCAGCAGATATAAAAGAATATACTTTAGAGCTTGAAGAGCTTCAAATATACAATGTTGAGCTTGAAATAACCTGCGATAGAGATAGCAATAATGAAAATGACAAAAATCAGGAAACAAAAATATATGCAACACAAGAAAATGTTCAGTTTGTTACAGATTACAAGCTAGAGGTAAATGACTTTAGATTAGATAGTATAGAAAGAGATGTATATTTTAATGCTAACATTAAATTTAAAGCTACAAATGCATCTATTTACCCAGTTTATGGAGTTGTAATAGATGGTAAAACATACCAAGTGCAACCAGTTGAAAACAAAGAAGATACTTATCTAATTGAATATCCATATGGAGAAGAAAACTTAGATATAAGAAAAGAAATAACTGTTACAGATATAGTTTTAACAAATAATGCAACTATCAAGCTTGCAAATCAGCAATCAGTTGTAATATTTAAAACTAAGCCACTTGCACAAGTATTAAAACTAGAGTGTACTGATAACATAAATATTAAAGCACAAATTGAGCTAATAGACGATGATGATACAGTAACAGCTATATATGTAGTATTGCAAAATGAAAATGGTGATGTTATAGCAGAGCAAACATTAAATCCAGATGAATTTGAAGCAACATTTACTGTTTCACAATCAGGTATATATAATGTAGTAATAAAAGCAGATTACGATAGAGTAGATGGTTTAACACATAGCAAAGAAGAATTAACAAATAGCAATTTAACTGCAGAAGTAAAACCAACTGCACTAGTAACTACACAAAAAATTACAGAAAGATATCCAAAAAAACAAGAAACAATAGAGATTACATATAAGATAGAATCTAATACAATGCTAGCTCCAACTAAGGTAGTTTTAAATGAAAAAGAAGAATATAATCTAACACCAGTTAATGAAGCATTAAATGAATATAAGATTTCATATACTGCAACAGATATTTCACAAATAGAAAATTTGCAAGTAACTAAAGTATACTTTGGAGATAACATATCAGTAGATTTAACAAATACAGAAGCTGATATAATAGAAGTTTTAAAGGATATACCTACAGTTACTATAACATCAACAAATATGTTAGAACAAAATGCTGTAATGTTTGTTATTACTGTAAATGACTTAGATGAGGCTATGACTGCAGGAAAAGCTAAAGTCCATGATCAAGAAAAAATTTTAGAGAGAGGACAAAACAGCTTCTTAGTTACAGGTATTAACCCTGATGAAGACCATATAATAAGTGCCGAAGTACAATATGACCTAGACTACAATACAATAGAAGAAGGTCAAAATGAAGGTGTAGTTAATATAGAACAAAAATTTAGACTAGTATCAGATTATAGCTTTGCAATTAGCGATATTAAAACATTTAATAAAGATGGCGAAGAAAAAACATATTTTTCTAAGAATGAACCAATAGAATTAAGATTTAACTGTGAAAATAAAACTTTGCTAGCACCTGAAAAGGTTACTGTGCTAGACTTAAAAGATCCTAATTCAAAAGGATTAGAATATACTGTAAATACTATTGAAGATAACAATAGTGGATACAGATACTATGTAGATATGGTAGCTAACAACAAAGCTGGCGAACAAGAATTTAAAATAATTTCTGTAACATTAAATGGTTCTAGCATTATAACAGAGGATAAATTTGTAGCTGCAAATCCAACAGCTCATATAGAGGTAGTAAAAAATGTACCTACAATATCAGATTTTACTGCTAATAACCATGAAGATAACATAACTGTAGAATTTAATATAAAAGATGATGACAATGCATTACAAGAAAGCTATGTTGTTTTAATATCTGATGGTAGTGTAGTAGAAAAAAGTAAAGAAAAAATAAAAGCAGGAAATAATAGTTATACATTTAATAACTTAACTCCAGGACAAAAATACATAATTAGGGTGGAAAATAACTACAAATTAAGCAATGAAGATATAGTCCATAATGAAATATTTAAAGAACAAGAAATTGAAATTACTAAGAAAGAAGAATCTAACTTTAGAGTTAAGAATCTTACAATCACAAAGAGAGTTCCACTTAACACAAAAGTAGGAATTAGCTTTGAAAACAGCTTAATGTCATATTATGATGTTGATACAATAGTAATTGATAATGAAGAATATGCTGTTACAAAAGGTGAAAATGGAATATATAAACTAACTTTAGAGCCAAAAGAAAAAGGTATAAATATATTACATGTTGATGGCGTAAAAATTAAAGATAAGGAATTTGAAATAGATAGAAACTTATCTTATACGTATGAGTATGCTATCCCAGTAGCAAAAGATGTTACTGAAATTCAAGAAGATACAATAACTAATGAAGCAATTATTAACTATAAACTAGAAGATGTAGATGGAACAGTAGTAGGATTGACTGCTTATATGAAAAATAGTGCAGGAACAATTATAGAAACTAAAAAAATTGACCTTGATGATGAAATTATAAAAACTGTAAGTATGGATCTTAGAAAAGTTAGCACATATTCTATTGAGCTAAGAGCAACTTGTGATATAGGTGATGGAGTTACATTTGAGGAAAAGACACTATTTGAGAAAAAGAAAGAAACTAAACCAAGAGTAACAATACTTTCTCAAAGCATAGATAAAGAGTATGTAGAAAAAAGTGAAAACGTTGTATTAACATTTAAGATAAATACAAATGTTGATCAAGAAGTAAAGAAGATTTCTATAGGTGATGAAAGTTATAAAGTAACAAAGGTAACAGAAGGAGATAAAGTAGTAGAAGACACATATTCAATAACTGTTCAAGCACCAAATGAAACAGGTATATTTAGTCAAGATATAGAAAGTATACAAATAGGTTCAAACCTTGTAGACGAAATTATATATCCAAATGGTATGGAACCTATCAATATTAAAGTATACAAGCAAAAACCAACAATAACACACTTTATAATAGACGAAAACAATAATAAATTATCATTTAGAGTAAATGACCCAGATAGTTCACTAGTAGAACCATATCCAACCTTTATAGTTAGAGATGCAGAGGTTGTTCATACTGAAGAATTAAAAAATGGTGAAGCTGAATATGAATTTAACTTAGAGTCTTTGGAAATGAAAAAAATTCAAAATGAATACAATGTAGCTGTTGATGTAACTTATGACCTAAGACCAGACTCTATTGATAAACAAAAAATACTACAACAATTAATGAGCGTATTGGGACTTGATGGAGAAACATCAGAAGAAGGAGATACTCCACCAGAAGAGGAGGATCCTAATGCAAAATATATAATTAAAGAAAACATCTTTAATGAAAACTATAAACTAGTAGGAAAAATAGAATATAACTTAAAATTTAGTAAAGCATCAGGAGGACCATTTACATTAGGAGATTACCAATCATTCTTTTTCGAATGCTCAACTGGAACAGATTATAAAGTAACAAAAGTAATTATTGATGGAAGAGAATACCCAGTTAACGTAGTTAGGGGCAGAGAAGATGGAAAAACCTTCTATTATGAAGGAGCATATAAAGCATTCTCATATGATCAAGACAGCATGGTAATTGAAAAAGTAATATTAGAAAATGGTGCTGCATTAGATGTACCAGATGAAGATGGATTGGTATATTTTATGGTAGTTCAAACAATGCCAACATTTGTAATAAAAGACTTTGTAGAGAATATTGAAGCAGAGACTGTAACATTTAGTTATAAATTAACAGATAGGGATAGAAAACTTTATACAGGTCTAACATTTACTTTAATGAATTCTCAAGGTGGAAAAATTGCAGAAAAAGTAGTAGTTCCTACAGAAAATAATGTATTTAATGAAACAGGAATACTTACTGGTGCAGTTGAATTTAAAGTACCATATCCACCTACAGCAGTATATAAATTGCAAGTTTCTGGTGGACTTTTTGAAATACCAGGATATTATGAACACCTAATACCTTGGACACCAATAAATGATGAATTCCAGTCAAGTATTAATACTTCAATACTAAATAGTAAGTTAGAAACAAGATATCCTAAAAAAGGAGAAACATTTGCAATAGATTATGGTATTAGCAGTACAAAAGTAATACTAATAGATAAGGATGACCACATAAATCAAAATAAAGCAGTAAATATTACAGCTCTTGTAATAAATGGAAAAGACTATGATGTTCAAATGCTAGAAGATGTAAAGGAAACATATAGAGTATATTTCACAGCTCAAAATGAAGTAGGAACTGAAGATATAAATGTTACTCATATTAAGTTTAGTAATGGCGATGTTGAAGCATTTAATCATAGTGATAAAATAGAGGTATTAAAGACAGAACCATATATTACAAATTTTAAAACAGAAAATGACTTAGCTAATAACAAACTTAAACTATCATTTGTTTTAAATGATCCAGATGGTGCAATAGGCACAAGTGATATTAAAGCAAAAATAGGAGATATTGAAAAACAAATAAAGGTTGGTGAAAATAAACTAGTTGAGTTTACAGTTACTCCAAATGAGTTATTAGATTTTGAAATAAAAGCAACATATGACTTAGATGATAATAAACTACAAGATGAAACAAATGCTAATTACAATACATTCACAGATCATACAATATTTGCAAGAAAACTAATGCTAACAGGAGATTATAGCATTGCATTTAGCAATATTAAAACATATAACATTAATGCAGAAGAAACAACATTCTTTGAAAAGAATGAAGATATTAGGCTTGTATTTGATTGCACTACTAAAACTAATGAGCTTTATCCTGTGACAATTAAGATAGCTGGTAGTGAATATGATCTTACAAAAGTACCAGAAACAGAAAACAGCTATGAAACAATAATTCATGGCTCTGATATAGCAAAAAAAATAAGTGCAAAAATTGAGAATATAACTTTAAATAGTGGTAATATAGTACCAGTAAAAAATCAAACAGTAGAATATGAAATACTAAAAGACCACACAAAAGTTAGTGAATTTACTTATGATATTTCTGATAGCGATGCAGATAAAGTTGAATTAAGCATAAAATTTGAAGATGTAGATAGTGCTAATATAAGAACAAGAGTAGAAATAATAGATGAATATGGTCATAAAGTAGATTTTACACCAGAAATTTTAAATACTGGAGTAAATAGTGTATCATTCAAGAAGACAGAAGCTGAAAAATATACAGTATCAGTTTACTCAACATATGATAGAGATTTAAACAAATCTGATGAAGTAAACCATTTCACTGATGAAAAAATTCATAATCAAATCGTTTCTTTAACTACAAGGTATATTGAAATGAAAGATATAGTAGATATCAAGTTATATACTTTCGATGATTTGGGTAATGCAGTGAGAGTTGATAGCTTAACAGAAGATAATCTTAATGTTATAGAAAATAGTTTAGTTGAAGTATCAATGAAGAATATACCAACATTTTATAGTAGTGTTAAGAGTTACAGAGTTGAAGACAATAAATTAAAGCTAGTTTTATCTTATACTGATGCAATGGTATATACTGGAGAAAATGAGTTAAAACCACTTGAGGTTACACTTGATATACTAGACAATACTCAAGAGTATGAGTATAAAGGTTCATTCAAATCATTAGTTGAAAAAATGAAAGCAAATAATACTCCAGGTGCTGTAATTTATCTAGATAAAGACTACAATTTATTAGATTATCCATTAGATGAAAAACAAACTGCTTATATAGATTTTGACTATAAAGGAACATTGAATGCTAACGGACACACAATTAGTAACTTAAGCAAACCATTATTCCAAAAATTAGATGGTGCGACAGTAGAAAACCTTGTTATTAAAGGAATAACCTTTAATGGTGGATATGCAAAAGGAGTAGTTGCAATATATGCTACAAATAGTGCTAAAATTTCAAATGTTCATGTAGAAAACTTAGTGTCTCCAGGTGATAGTACAGGTGCATTTGTATATGAACTATCTAATAATTCTGTAATCGAAAAATGTAGTGCAACTAACATAACATACAACACAACATATTTAAGCCAAAGTATATCAGCTGGAGTTGTATATTTAAAAAATAATTCTAAAATAGAAAACTGCTATGTACAAGGTACAATGTCATCAGGCTGGTGGAATAATGCAGGCCTTGTAGTATCAACAGATAATACTTGTGAAATAAATTACAATATAGTTAATATGAGAATGTCAGCATATTATGGATTTAACGAGGATTATGGACATGGAAATGGTGGTATTGTAGGAACTGATGCAAACAATGGTAAATCAGATGGATTAATGCTAAAAAATAACCTAAGCTTAGTAGAAGGAAATAAAGGCGTTGGAGCAATATATAACTATAAAAGAAGCAAATTGTCTAATAAATCACAAAATAACTATCAATTAGATACAGCAGTAGTTAAACATGATGATGTTATAACAGTTTCAAAAGAAGGACTAAATGCAGAATTCTTTAGAAATAAACTAGGTCTTGATACAGGTATTTGGAATATTAGTAATGATGCATCAATAGATAATTTACCTACATTAAAAGGTGTAGCAAATTCATATATTGATGATGGAAAAAGACCAGAAAATACAGAAATATACATTCCAGATTATAAAAGAGTTTCTGAATTAAAAAGTTATAGAGAAGACAGAGAAATTACATATCACAATATGTACAAATTAATGCCATTCTATGATGCTAAAGAAATAATTAGAGATGGTAATAAAATACCAGATGGCCATGACTTAACTAAGAAGATAATTAGATATGTAGTACCATTCAATAAAGAAGGTAAGATGATTTCAAGTCTTACAACAGAAAATTATAACAGCCTAAGTAAAATTTATATTGTATTTGAAGATGGAACTAAGCTTGTGTATGATATAGCATTTGATGATTATTATGGAAATGTAGCGTCATACATGATAACTGAACTTAACATTGGATATAACTACAATAAATATATAGTAGATCCACAGCAAGATAGCGTTAGAAGACTTATTGAAGTAGCTTCAAGTTATGATTTTAAATTAGACTTAGACCCAGTAACGAAAGATATAGAAGAAGATAGTAGACTATATAAAGAACACTTTGATAATTACACTAAATATCATATTGAAGATTTTGTTATAAATCTATTAGTTGATTTAGGATATTCACCAAACTTTGAGAGTGATGTTTTAGACGATATGATAGAACGTGAAATTGTAAAATCTGGTAAACTAAAAGAATACCTATTCGCATATAACTATTTCACATATTGGTATAACTTAGATATGGATGGTATAAATTTAGCAGATTCAGTTATGTTCCACTCATCTGAAATGTTTGATAAGGATATGACAATGAAATATTTAACTAGCCAACTTATCCAAGGAACAAATTCAGCAACAAATGGAACAGCAGGATTTTACAATAACTACTTTGTAAAATACACAAGAATATCTAACTTAGGTTTATACTTAGATTACTATGTAACTACATTAACACATTATAAAGATGGTGACTCATGGTTTAGAGATAATTGGAAAGGTGGAGTATACCATTCTGTAAATGTTGATGGTGCTGATGATTTGTACTACACAATATGGGATCACCTAAAGAAAGATGGTAAAGTACAAACAGACTTCTTACCACTATTTACAGTACCAGAAAATTCAATGTTTGTAATGTCATCTCCATCTCAAGCATACTTTGGTTCATTAAGAGTATACATGACTGATCCAAATGATCCAGAACAACGTGCAGCTTTTGATGCTAAGGTTGATAAATGGTTAAAAGAGGTAAAAGCATTCTACACATTTGCATACAATTATTGGGGACCAGATAATATCAATAAATACTGTGATACAAACTATGATACAAGATACACATACACAGGTAAAGGAAAAATAACAGAATATAATAAACCATTAACAACTGAAGAACCATTCCATAAATACTTTATTGAAGCAATAAACAGATGGGCAGGAACCTCAGGTGGTGCTTATGCAAATGGTAATGAAGTATTCTGGGTAGTAATTAATATGTTAGATAATTTCAGAGTAGGAACACACGAAACTTTACACAATCAAGACTCTAAGATATTCTTAAATGGATATGGACGTAGAGGTAACGCAGAAGACTATGCTGCAGGATTTATACAACAATATTATAGAGATGGATGGGTAAGTCCTAATATCTTTGATGAAGAGGCAGTTAAAGATAACTCAACTCAAAACTTGCATAAATCAAGTGTTGAAAATAATGATAAATTATATGCATTCTATAATAAATACTTTAGAGTAAACGATTTCTTAGATTGGATTGAAGCTCAAGCATACTTCCAGTTATCTGCTGAGCAGAAAGCTAATATATCTGTGCAGGTATCATATCCAAAGGTAGGAGCAGATAAACAAGAGGAAGGCGATGATGTAGTAGCATATACACCTCTAACTAAAGATATGGTAGAAAAAATGAAACTAGAAGACATGCAAGACTTATGGGATAATAAGATAATGTTAAGACCAGGAGTTAAAAAATATGAGGAAAGGTCACCAGGTGCAGACACAGATTCAATCTTTAATATACATTGGTACCAACCACATGCAGATAATGATAGACCAGATGGTGCAAACTTCAAATATATTGCATGGCAAATGGCTGGTGAAGGTGGTTACTATGAAGGATTAGTACCATACTATACATTATCATATATAGGTATAAAAGAAGGAACTGGAATAAAAACAACAGACTTGATAGCTTTACGTTATATAATGAAAGATCCAAATATTACATTTAAAACATATAAATTAAATAGATATGAAGAATTATCTAAACATTATGACGATGAAGGAACATATATAAATGCTGAAGAAATTTATCAAGAATATCTAAAAGCATTAAAGATTGATGCAGATAATCACGATAGAAACCTTTCACAAAGCACAGCTGTTAAGAAGAAATATTTCCAGCAGATAAGAAAAGAAACAAATGACTTTAACATAGAGCCATTTGGACCAAAAGCTGAAGCAGCAGAAATAAGCTTAGATGAACTTGAAATAGAACTAGATTATGTGACAGATACTCAAGAACAAGAAAAAGTAATACATCCAGCAGAAACAAATAATACTCAAAAGCAAGATGAGGTATTATCTCCGGAAGAAGTAAATAATGCTCAAGAGAAAGAAGAGGTGTTACTTCCAGAAGAAGCAAATAATGCTCAAGAGAAAGAAGAGGTATTATTGCCAGAAGAGGCAAATAATAATCAGGAGCAAGAAAAAGTTCCACATCCCGAAGAAACGGATAGTTCTCAAGAAAAAGAAGAACAAAATGAAAATTTAAATCAAGAAGACCCTGATATTGCAAATCCTGATGAGTTAGTTCAGCATAAAGAAGAAGCAATACTAAACGAGAAAAAAACACTTCTACCAGATGTAAAATAATAAGATTAGAATATATTAGTAATTATTTAAAACAATAAATAAAAAAATTAATAAGTTCTAATATAGCCCTCATAAGAATAAACTTAAACAAAAGTATTCTTATGGGGGTTTGTTTATGAGAGGAGTATCAATAGAACAGCGTGCAGTAAACTTAGCACATTATATAATAGATTCAAAAGATACGGTACGAGGAGCAGCGAAAAAGTTCGGAGTAAGTAAAAGCACAGTACACAAAGACGTAAGTGAGAGACTGTTACATATAAATCAAGCACTGGCATTAGAGGTAAGGCAAGTTTTAGATGAAAATAAAGCAGAAAGACACATAAGAGGTGGCTTAGCAACAAAGCTAAAATACGAAAGAGAACATAGAAAATAAAAAATTTAAAATTAAGAAGTCCTAATTATTAAATATATAATTTAATAATTTAGGGCTTTTATTGTGAAGTAATAAGGCTAATTTACATTAGGCTAATATTCTTATTATGTAATAAACTTAGATAATTTAAAAATCACAACCTCACAAAATTCGACATAAAATATATTAGCACGAGGTGATTAACTTGATAAGAAGAATAAACTTAATTCAAAAAAAAGACCATAAGAATCCAAATATAAAGAAAGAGGAAAAAAAAAGCAATGTATCAATAATTAGAAAAGGAGATATAGTTGCTAGAAAATCATATAATAAGGATATTATTTTTATTGTAAATAGAATTATAAAATTAAAAAATGGAAGATGTTACGCTATTTTAAGAGGTGTAACAGTTAGAATAGAGGCAGATGCCCCATTAGAAGATATCGAAAAAGTAGACTCAAATAGGGTTGCAGACGCAGAAAGGAAGATTGACGAATTATTAAAGAGAAGAATAGACCAGAATAAGGGAGATTATAGGAATTATCCAGTAAAGCCTGGGAGAATTTTACATTTAGATGGTGATAGAAAGTATAGTGAAAAATCTGCAAGATATTATAAAAAATTAGGATTAGATGCAATAGTAAAAAATATTCCAGAAAACAAACAAGCTATGATGGTAAGACCTTTGCTTGAAAAATATAATCCAGACATCCTTATAATAACTCGGACATGATGCAATGCTAAAAACAGGAATGAATTATTCGAACATATATAATTATAGAAATTCCAGACATTTTGTAAGTACTGTTAGAGAAGCAAGAAAGTGGGCAATGTCTTCAAACAAGTTAGTAATTTTTGCAGGAGCCTGTCAGAGTTTTTTTGAGGCAATAATTGAAGCAGGAGCAGATTTTGCATCATCGCCAGGAAGAATATTAATAGATTTTGTTGATCCTTTAATTGTTGCAGAAAAAATAGCAGTAACAGATAGAAATAGATTTGTAAGTAGTATAGAAATTGCAAGAGAGATAAAAGAGGGTGAGAAAGGGATTAGTGGTATTGGAGCAATGGGAAAGAGAAGAGTAATAATTATGTAATAAAAATGTAACATAAATGTAATATTAACAAAGCAAGACATAAAACCTTACAGTTACAGACGAAACAAGACTTGACACTAAAAAACAATTTTTGACATTAATCAACATTGATGATATAATTTGAAAAAATTAATGAAGAGGATGTGAGTCTCAGATGATTTGTAAGGACGATATCTCAAACATTAAAACAGAAATCAATGAAAACATAGGACAAAAAATAATTATAAGAGGAGCAATGGGACGAAAAAAATTTTTTGAAGAAGAGGCAGTAATAGAAAACACATATTCAAACATCTTCATCGTAAAAAATAAAGATAAAGAAACAAATGCAAGTTACAGATATACGGATATATTAACAAACGAATTACAAATCTCTATTTTCAATGGAAAAGAATATTTTCCATTAACACCAGCAATTTTAAGAACAAAATTTTAAAAAAAATTCCTATTTTAGGAATTTTTTTTTGACTTTCTAATATAATGTAATAATTAATGGAAACTAAATTATATTAGAAAGGATTGTGAAAGTTATGGTAGTACAAACAGATAAAAATCAAATGACGTTAAATCAAATAGTAGGACAAAAAAAGGAGAGTCGCTTAATTGAAAATGATATAATTGTTAATGATGTTAAGCCAGATGTGTTAAACATCATAAGTACAAATGGAATAGTAAGTATTTATAAAAAGGAGATAATGGAGGGAAAGGTTAGATTAGATGGAACAATAAATACTTATGTAATATACCTAGCAGATGATGAGAATGGTAGTGTAAGAAGCTTAAATACAAATTTAGATTTTACTCAAATTATAGATATGGATAATTGCAATGAGAACATGCAATTTGATGAAAATGTTGTTATAAAAAGCTTTGATACAAAGATTATAAATGGCAGAAAATTAAATGTTAAAGCTAATGTAGAGACAACTATAAGTGTATATTCAAATGAAACTTTTGAGGTAATTACAGGTGTAAACTCAATAGAAAATGTTCAGCTTCTTAATAACACACAAAAAATAACCTCATTAGTAGGAAGCGGAAGGAATAAAGTATCAATAAAAGATACTATTGCAATAGATGCAGCTGATGATTTTGCAGAAATAATGAGAGTAAATTTCAAGATAGTTGATGAAGAAACAAAAATTAGTTACAACAAAGTACTTTCAAAAGCGGATGCAGCTGTTGAGATAATGTACTTAACAGAAGATAACAGAGTAAATGTTGCATCAACTAAAATACCAATAATGGGATTTGTAGATATTCAAAATATAAATGAGACTTGTGAATGTAAGTTAAAAAATAGTTTAGTAAATTTAGTAGTAAAGCCTAATAGTACAGCAGAACATTCAATATATGTTGAAGCAGAAATAGAGGTAAGTTGCAGTGCATACGAAAAAAAGGATATAAATATAATAGAAGATTTATACAGTATAACAGATGACATAGAATTTACTAAAAGAGATATCAATGTAATTACAGAAAGAAATGAGCTTAGTGATTTATATACTGCAAAAGAAAATATAAGAATACCAGAACTTAGTGGAAAAGTATTTGATGTGCAGGTAAATCCTAATATCAATAATACACAAATAAGAAGAGGAAAAGTAATATATGAGGGAAACTTAGGTTTAGAAATATTGTTAGAAACAAATAGTGGAATCGCAATGAAAACAGTAGATCTACCATTCAATTTTGAGGTAACGTCAGATGCAATAGATGAAAATTCAATTATAAATACAGATATAAAAATTAGACAAAATGATTTTGTAATAAAAGACGGAACTATAGAAATGACAATCGTTTTAGAGTTTAAAACTTCTGAACAAAAAAATAGAATACTAAATTTAATAGAACAAATAAAAATGGAGGAAGGTAAAGATTGCAATATGTACAGTATGGTAATATATTTTGTAAAGCCAGGAGATACACTATGGAAAATTGCAAAAATGTTTAAAAGTACAGTAGAAGATATTGCAAAGATAAATGAAATAGAGGATGTTAATAAAATAAGTGTAGGTCAGCAATTGTATATTCCAAGGTTTTGCAAAAACAAGATAGCTGTATAAAAAAATGGATAAGATATATTCAAGATATAGGGTAAAGATACCAAAGATGAAATTAAACAAAACGAAGAACATAAAAAAAGCATACTTTACGTTAATTCTACTTAGTATTACACTATTTACAAGCAGTTATATATTAAAATCAATAGACCCAATTTTTGAAGGCTTATGCAAATCAAAAGCTTTAAGTATTGCAACAGATATAACAAATAGAAAAGCAACAGAGGTATTAGCAAGGTATGATTATAAAAAAACAGTAGAAATTCAAAAAAGTGAAGATGGAAAGAATAATATACTAGCAACAGATGTAGTGTTGTTAAATGAGATAATATCAGACCTTGCAGTAGCAATTCAAGAGGAGTTAGAAAAAAATTCAAAGCAATATATAGAAATGCCGATAGGGGCGCTTACAGGTAATCAATATTTTGCTGGATTTGGACCTAGGATAAAAATAAGAATAATACCGGCTGGTGATGTTATAACAGATATAAGAACAGAATTTAAAGCAGCAGGAATAAACCAAACGGTATATAGAATATTTGTAAATATAGAATGTAACGTGAACATACTAACACCGTATAAAACAATAAATAATAAAATAAATAATCAGATAATGCTTATAGAAACAGTAATAGTGGGAGATGTTCCAGAAACATATCTTAATTTAGAAAATTTAGATAACTAATTTAAGTATATCAATAAAGATAAATAAAAGTTTGACATTAGTTTTTAAAAAGTTTATATAACTTAACAAAAGCTAATGTCAACTTTTTATATTATTTAACGTAAGAATTGGAAATATATTAATTAATTTTTTTAAAATAAAGTCTTGATTTTATTGAAATATCAATGTATAATATATGTTGTGATAATTATATAAAAAAATGAAATATAAAATTAGGAGGGAAAGTTCTTTTTGGGTAAAGAATTCAAAATCTTTTACAAAAGTATATAGTAAGGATTCTTATTATATAAAAGAACGGTAGAAATGAAGTCATTAAGAAAATATAGAGTTATGGTATTATTCATAGTTGACATAATTATAATTTGCTTAGCACATATGACAAGTGCTTTTTTATTGGAAGACACCAAAGAAGTACTAACAGATTCATATAATTTCTTATTATCAAATACAATTATTGGTACAGTAATAGTATATGAAATTATTCTAAACATATTTGGTGCATATAAGAGTATTACTAGATACGAAAACGGAAAAGACTATATACAATATATTGTAGTATCAGGAATATCAGGTTTAATAGTATTTTTCTTAAGATATATATTTAATTTACCATTAGTAGCATTCAAGCAAATAATACTAGCAAATATACTTATAGCAGTAGCAATGATATCTTATAGAGTAATAATAAGATTTATTTTAACAGCAAGTGTAGGGGCTGAGAAAGTAGATGGAGACAAGAAAAATCTATTAGTGATAGGTGCAGGAGATGCAGCAAGTGATATAATAAAATCATTAAAGACATCAACAATAAGAGGAAAATACAATTTAGTAGGACTAATTGATGATAATCAAAATAAAATAGATTATACAATATCAGGTGTAAAAATTTTAGGAGACAGGTATCAAATTCCAGAAGTTTGCAAGAAATACAATGTAGATGTAATTTTCTTTTCAATATCTAATATATCAGCACAGGATAAAAAAGAAATATTAAACATATGCCAAGAAACGGGAATAAAATTAAGAGTATTACCAAGTACAGCAGACATAATAAAAAACAGAAATATAATGCAAAATTTAAGGGATGTAGAAATAGATGATATACTAGGAAGAGAACCAATTGTATTAGATAACAGTGACATTGCAGAATTTATAAAAGACAAAACAATACTTGTTACTGGTGGTGGAGGTTCAATAGGATCTGAATTATGTAGGCAGATAGTAAAATATGAACCAAAAAGATTAGTAATATTTGATATTTACGAAAACAATTTATACAACATAGAGATGGAACTAAGACAGAAAAAATATGATGAAAAAATGGAGATAATTCCAGTAGTAGGAAGTGTTAGAGACAAGAAAAGATTAGACAAAATATTTAAAGATTACAAACCATTTTTAGTATTTCATGCAGCAGCACATAAGCATGTTCCATTGATGCAAATAAATCCATTAGAGGCAATAAAAAATAATGTATTTGGAACATTTAATGTAGCTAATTGTGCAGATAAATATGAAACAAAAAGAATGATATTAATTTCAACAGATAAGGCAGTTAATCCAACAAACATAATGGGAGCTACAAAAAGATTATGCGAAATGATAATACAAGCAAAAAATAAAGTTAGTAAAACAGAATATGTAGCAGTTAGATTTGGAAATGTATTAGGAAGCAATGGTTCAGTAGTTCCATTATTCAAACAACAAATAGCATCAGGAGGACCTGTAACAGTAACACACAGAGAAATAACAAGATTTTTCATGACAATACCAGAAGCAGTAGGATTAGTTTTACAAGCAATGAGTTACGCAAAAGGTGGAGAAATATTTGTATTAGATATGGGAGAACCTGTAAAAATATATGATTTGGCAGTATCACTAATCAAACTTTCAGGATTAGAACCAGATGTAGATATTCCAATAAAAATAACAGGCTTAAGACCAGGAGAAAAGTTATATGAAGAATTATTAATGTCTGAAGAAGGATTACAAAAAACATCACATAATAAAATATTTATAGGTGAATTATCAGACATAACATATGAAGAATTAGAGCAAAAACTTGATGAGTTACAAAAGATAGTAAGTGATGAAGATACACCATTATCAACAATGGATGAAACAATGAGAAGGTTAGTACCAACATACCATCATCCAGATGAGGTAAATGGTGAAATAAAAAATTCTAGAAAGGAACTAGAGAAAAGAAATAATATAAATGAGGTAATAGAGGAAGAAAAAATAGAAAATACTCAAGGGGCGACTTAAGTTTGAAAATAAAAAGAATAATATTATTAATTTTAACCATAATTTGGATAATTACAGTATTTAGCTTTTCAAATGAAGAGGCTAGTAAATCTAAAATAACAAGTGGTAGGATAGCTGCAAAAATTGTAGAATTAACTAATAAGGGAATAAGCAAACAAGAAAAAATAAAGAAAGTAAAAGAGTTGCAACACATTGTAAGAAAGACTGCACACGTTACATTATATACGATTGGAGGAGTTTTACTTTTTTTATTTTGCAATACATACGATATAGGGTTGAAAAAAAAGATAATTTATGCGATAATAGTAGGTGGGTCTTATGCAGCATTTGATGAAATACACCAAAGCTTTGTTCCAGGCAGAGGACCGCAGTTTTCAGATGTAATATTAGATACAACCAGTGTGGCTTTTGGAATAATTGTTGTACTAATGGTATTAAACCTTATAAAAAGTATTCCAAAGATTTGGAGGAAAAAAGCTTGAATTTAGATAGAGGTGAATAACAATGTATGAAAAATACATTGTGAATTCATATATATTAGATGAGTTATCTCAATTAATAAATAATAGAAAGGAATGAAAAATAAAAATGCATGAAAAAATATTTTTATCATCACCACATATGTCAGATGAAGGCTATGAAAAAGAGTACATAGAAGAAGCATTTGAAACAAACTGGATAGCACCATTAGGAGAAAATGTAAACAAATTTGAACAAGAGATTGCAAGCTATGTAAATATAAAAAATGCCGCAGCATTATCAGCAGGAACAGCAGCAATACATATGGCATTAAAAGCATTAGATGTAAAACAAGGAGATATAGTATTTTGCCAATCACTAACGTTTTCAGCAACAGCGAATCCAATAATATATCAAAATGCAACACCAGTAT
>CANQXC010000087.1 GCA_947627785.1 uncultured Clostridia bacterium
AGTATTCAAAATTACAAGAACAGATTAGCAACAATAAAGAAAGAATTAGATGGCAAACAACAAGAATATAATAGAATGTTAAAAGCCGAGACATATAATGAAAAACAAGTAGAAATGGTAAGAAGAGAATTAATAAGAATAAAGAACTTATATGAATATGGACAAGATGTTGTAAATGATATACAAAAAACTAGCCAAAATAAAAATGTATTAAGAAAACACTATTACATAGTTATTCCATACTATGCAGCTGAAATAGGAACAGATTTATTAGATGAAGAAGAAAAGAAAAGCATGATTTTCTCAGAATTATATACAAGAGCACAAAGTTTAATTAGAGTTTTATTCTCTTGTGAAATGAAATGTAGAATTTTAAATTCAAATGAATTAGTAGAATTATTATACATAGCATATAACAGAGATGAATCAGAAACATATAGTGTAGAAAGAGCAATACAAGCAGGTTATAATGAATTATATTCAACTGCACCAGATGTTTTAGATAAGAGAATGAAGGCAATAGATGAGAAGATAGAAAAAGATGCAATAGATTTAGCAAAAGAAACAATAGACGAGGTAAGATTAGAAAAAGAAAGAAAAATAAGCAAAAAAGAACAACAATTTAACGAACTAGTTAGACAAATGGCAGAAGCATTACTAAAGGAAAACGAAAAATATGTAGGCAAAGATGTTACAGAAAAAGCAATAGAAAAGATAAAAAACACTGAAGAGGGGGAAAATAGTAATGAGCAAGAAACAAAAAAGAGAACAAGAAGAGTTTCAAATGCAAAATAGTTTAAGAAGTAATGAACCAGAATACAATATCTTAAGAAAGAAAACTATAAAAGAATTGATTGCACCTTCAGGAATAGATGCATCTAACATAGACCATCTAGAGATAATTTCAAATACAACCAGATATGCTAGAAGCTTCTTTGTATCAAGTCTTCCACGTATGTGTACATTCCCAGAGCTTTTTAGAGATATGTATTTATTTGGAGATATAAATACATCAATATACATAAATCCAGTGCCAGAAGCAAGGTCACAAAATGAATTAAATAAAGTAATAAATCAATTAGAAACAGAGAGAATTGTGGCAGCAGATAGAGGGAATATAAACCGTGAAAGTATATTAGCCCAAAAAAGAATGGAAGCAGAAGGATTAAGAGATGAAATAGCTTCTGGTTTTAATAAATTATTTGAAGCATCAATAGTAGCAACACTTTTTGCGTATAACTTACAAAACTTAGAAGCATATTCTAAATTACTTGCAACAGAGTTATCAAAAACATTAGTAGGTATAAAATCTGCATGGGCAATGCAAGATGAAGCATTTCAATCAAACATACCACTTATGAAGGATTCTATTAAAAGAACACATACATTTGACCGTAATTCAATGGCAACAGTATTCCCATTTACAACTTCAGAAGTAGGACATTTAAGTGGAATACCACTAGGAATGAACAAGCAAACTGGTGTGCCAGTATTATTTGATAACTTTCACCAAAGCCTAGCAAATTACAATATGGTTGTATTTGCTAAATCAGGTGCTGGTAAATCTGTTACAATGAAAACATTAATATCACGTTCAGCAGTTTTAATGGGAATTGAAAGTTTAGCACTAGATGCAGAAGGAGAATATAAGATAGTTGCTGAAAGTTTAGGTGGTATAAATGTTGTTTTAAGTCCAACATCAGAAACCATAATAAATTTATTTGATATAGAAGAAGAAAAAGTAAGAGATGAAATAACAGGAAGAGAAAGAACAGTATTAAATGTAGAAAACAAAATAGAAGACGTAACGCAAGCATTAATTACAATGGCAAGAGGAAGCACAAGAAGCGATGAAGTAAATGAACTTACAAAACAGATAATAGCAGAGGCAGTTGCAGAAGAATATACAAGATGTGGAATTACAGCAGATCCAAATAGTTTATATGTAAATGCAACAAGTGGAAGCATAAGACTTGGTGGATTATCAAGAGAAAAGAAAGAAATGCCAACAATAGGTTCATGGTACAAAACATTATTAAAAAAAGCAGAAGAAAATACAGACGAAAACTATACATTCCATTATAGTTATTTAAAGAAAGTTATGAAACAATATGTAAGAGAATTAAATGGACAAATGGCGTACTTTGATGGACAATCAACATTTGACTTATTAGAAGGAGTGCCATTTATAAACCTAGATATATCTCAACTTGAGGAAAGATTTGCAAGACCACTTGCACAGCAAATATTGCTTTCATGGATATGGGAAAAATTTGTAAAGAAAAACAGTGAAGATAGAAATAAAGCAACCAAAAAAAGAGTGTTAGTTGATGAGGCATGGATGTTATTGCCATTCCCAGAAGCTGTAGACTTTTTAAATAAAATGGCAAGACGTGCAAGAAAAAGAAATGTTTCACTAGCCATAGTATCACAGAGATTCCAAGATTTTTATGAAAAACCAGAAGCACAAGCAGTATTAACATCTTCAGATACAAAGCTATTTTTAGCACAAGATAAATCAGAAATACAATACTTAAAAGAGGTATTTAAATTAAGCGAAGGAGAAGCCAACTTTTTAGTAACATGTACAATAGGAGAAGGATTATTTAAAGTTGGTGCAGATACAGCAATATTACAGATAACACCAACAAGAAAAGAATTTGAATTTATGGAGACAAATTTAAACAAATTAGCAGAAAGAAATCAATAAATTTACATAAAAACCTTTAAAAACCTAGAAAATTATGGTATAATAAAATAGAATGTAAACCTTTACGGAAAGGGGACAAACTTTTAAATGAAATTTTTAGTAAATAATACAATAATAAAGAAAATATTAATAGTACTAGTAACAATAATAATTATAAGTAATTTTATTATGCCAAATTATGTACATGCAGCAAGTCCAGGAGAAAAATTAGTATCAGGATTCTTCTACTTAATTGCAAAATTAGGAGATATAGCAATAAGTACAATGCAAGGACTAATGATAGGAGATAACAATATTAGAGATTCAGCTGATGAAAACTATGAAATAAAATATTCACCAGGTGTTATCTTCGCAAATGAAGTATTACTATTAGATGTAAACTTTATTTCACCAAGAAAAGATACAAAACAAAGAGTAGAAAAAAATGAAACATATAATACTATAGTTTCAAATACATATAAAGTATCTGCTTCAGGAGGTATGCAGACGAGTCCTACAGGTACAGTATATGAGGGTGAAACCGTAATGGGGATTAGTAATACAAATACTATAGGTGACGGAGCAACAGAACAGAAAGAACAAGAGTTATTAGCATTTTATGGTTACAATAGTGCTACGGATAAAAATAAATCCTCAACTATAGGCAAAACAATATATACATGGACAAATCCAAGCGATGGGGGTAAATATGAATTAACTTTAACAACTACCTCAGGTGATAGAAGCCAAACGAGACATATATTATTAAAGCTAATAAGTGGAGGATCAAATCCAAGTACTCCTTCTACAGGAAATCCTAGTCAAGATGCAGAAAATAGGGTTCAAGACCTTTTACAACAATATGGATATAATAATAGTGGTACAACAAAAAGTAAAGAAGGTACACAAAGTGGAGGAATGCAAAATACAACAATAACATATGAATGGATTACTAGTGAAGGTACTACATATAAATTAACTAAAGAGTTTAAACAAGGTAATGCTGATGCAAAATGGGTAGTTACATTAAGTGGAAAAGGAATTGTAACAGAAAATAAAGGTGAAATTAGTTCATCTGCTTTACAGTTACAGAAAAATATTTCTTCATGGTATCAAGCTTTAAGAATGTTGGCATTAGTAGGTCTTTTATCAGTTTTAGTATACATAGGAATAAAAATAATATTAAGCAGTGCTTCATCACAAGATAAAGCTAAATATAAAAATATGCTAAAAGATTGGGTTGTAGCAATATGTATATTATTTATGTTACATTATATTATGGCATTTATGTTAGGAATGATAGATAGTGTAAATAATATTATAAAACGTAACGTAATAGCTACTGAATTAGATGGAACAACTAGTGATCAATTAATTACAACAATTAGAAATGAAATAGGTACAGATTTAAATGATGCTGTTGAAAATGATCATGTAGCGGGAAAAACAGTTATGTATTTAACATTAGTTATATTAACTGGTGTATTTACATTTCAATATTTAAAAAGGGTTGTATTTATGGCATTTTTAACCATGATTGCCCCATTAATAGCGTTAACTTACCCGATAGATAAATTAAAAGATGGTAAAGCACAGGCATTTGGATATTGGTTTAGAGAATACATATTTAATTGTTTAATACAGCCAGTACATTTATTGTTGTATGCGGTATTAATCTTAAATGCAATAGATTTTGCAAAAGATAATATTCTTTATGCAATAGTTGCACTTGCATTTATGGTACCAGCAGAAAAATTTATAAAAGAAATGTTTGGAATGAAATCAAGTTCACCATCAGGAACTTTAGGAGCAGCAGCAGGTGGAGCAATGGTAATGAGTATGCTTAATAAAATTAGATCAAAACCTCCAAAAGAAGCTGCAGAGGCAGAAGCAGGAGGTAATCCAAGTGGAGTAAGAACTGCAACAAGAACCCCATCACAGCCACAGCAACAACAGCCACAGCAACAACAACCATTACAGCCACATCAACCACAACCACAGCCACAACCACAGCCACAACCACAACCACAGCCACAGCCACAACCACAACCACAGCCACAGCCACAACCACAACCACAGCCACAACCACAGCCACAACCACAGCCACAACCACAATCATCAATGCCAACACAGTCTTCTCCTTCATTTAGTATTATGAATGGATTAAATTCAGTTGGTAAAAAATATATTTATGGTCCAGATGCATTGAAAGCTCATGGAAAGAAATTTACAAGAACATTAGGTGGAGCAGCAACGGGATTAGCAGCAGGAACAATTGCTTTAGCAGCTCAGGTTGCGGATGGGGATTTATTTAATGATCCAGAAAAGGCAGCAGCTCAAATAGCAGGAACAGCAGCAGTTGGATATGCAGCAGGAAACAATTTTGTTGGAAATAGAATGCAAAATGTTCAAAATGCAACAGAAACATTTAAAGAAGGTGCTTATGGTACTGAAACATATAATAATATGAAATTTGATAAGAAATTCTTTAAGAGTGACGGATATAAGAATATGGAACAAGATTCAGCATTGCTAAGTAGGTATGGAGATAAGGATGGAATAAAGAAAGCTACAAAGCAATACTTAGAAAATGGAATAACAGATATAAATCAAATAAGAACTGCAATGAATGCAGGTTTGTCAGGCGATCAGTTCAAGTTATATAATAATGCAGGAGTAAATAGTGCAGTACAAATGGAAGCTTTAAATAATGCAGGTATAACAGCAGAAGGTTACGAAAAATATTCTAAAGAAGGCATAAACAATGTAAGTAAAATTGTTGATATGAAAAATAAACATCCAAGAATGAGTGATGAATCAAGGGCAAACTGGATGAGTTTAGCAAGAAATGAAAAAGGTAAGAGTTTGAAAGACTTTAAAACTCAATGGGTCGGAAGAAGATTTAATGGTGTATTAGTTACTGATAGTTTAGCAGAACAAATATATAGACGATTAGTGGATTTCTTCTAATAAAGATAAAAATAGGCAGATTTTATATCTGCCTATATTCAATAAAAGAGAAGGTGAAAATATGGATTACGAGCCAATGAAAAATAGCGACCTTGATAGTGAAACAAATAAAGAACTGAACATGTTTAAAAAGAAAGTTGAAAAACAAAATAATCCTATACAAAAAATAATATTAAATGCAATAAAAACAGTTGTAATTACAATTGTTGCAAAAATGCTCCCAATTTTACTAATAGGTAGCGTGGTCACTATTTTAATTGTAGGATTTCAAAATATATTAGATGGTAATGATGTAGGCACTAGCACAGATGAAACCTTTAATTCTTCTGTTTCAGATTCAACAGGTGGCACAGATACAACATCAGAAACATGGCATTTTTCAAGAACTGAAATTAAAGATTTTATAGAAAATTATAATTCTACAGATAATGCGCTAAAACAAAAAATGTTAGATAGAATCGAGGATATATATAATTGGCAAAGTGATTATGGATATAGCGCAGGGCTTTTAATAACAATAGCCTTTGAAGAAGGAATAGGAGCAGATGAATTCGATGATTTCTTAGACGAAATGAATGAAAAGGCTAAGAAATGGAAAGACGAAGGATATACAACGGTTGAACAAATTGCAGAAGACTATGTTGGAGATGATACAGCTAAAGAATGGGCAAATAACATAGAAAACAAGATGCAAGAAACAGCAAGAGATGCAGAAATAATAAAAACAGGAGAAGAAGATACATCAACATTAGGAGATGGATATGTTGGTGAATTTACTAGCAGATTAGGAAAAACATATAAAAATTATAAGCAGAATATGGGTTCATATGCTAATCAGAGATGGTGTGGAACTTCAATTATAAAAAACGATGGATGCTCTTTAATATCAGTTTGTATTATTTTAAGCGGTTATCAAAATAAAGAGATAGATCCTCTAGCTTTGGCTAGACAATATGCTGTTCCTGGTGCAGGTATGAATATAGATGATGCATTATCTGGTAATGGAATTACATTTACGCGTGTAGGAGATGTTACATTTACGGAAACCCAAAAAAATAATGTAAAACAACATGTAGCTACTGGAAAACCAGCTATTATAAAGGTAGTATTACCAAGCCCATTTACTACGAGTAAACACTATATGGCAATATTAGATTATAATGAAGCAACAAACGAGTTTTATGTATCAAATCCTTGGTATGGAAATAACTCTTATGGAAAAACAGGATGGGTAAATGCAGATGAGGTACTATATATGTGTACACGTTCTTATGCAATAAATTGAAATAATATTTAAGAATGTATTGTCACCTTTTTGAAATAATGCAAGAGAGGGTTGAAATAAAATGAAAAATCTAAAATTACTAATAATTATATTAATAATTTTTGCTATAGGTATAGGAGCAGTTATATTAGTACTTACTACGCAAAACAATAAAAATAATGAAACAGCCAATAATAATGCAATATATGGAAATTCTGAGGGAAACGATGTAACAGAAAATATAACAAATGAAAATATAATAGATGCAGAGGCTCCACAAATAACTTTTAATACAAGTTTGCAAGAAATAACATCAAGTTCAATGTTATATAGTATAAGCAACAACATAAATAAATATTTTAATTATATAAAAAACGGAAATGAGCAAGCAGTAAATGAATTAGGTGGAAATAATTTGTACACTATACAAAACAATGCAAAATATGTAGTAAAACAGGCATATAGCACTGCTAATGAATTTATGACAAAATACTATACATATGGTGTTTTAACAGTAGCAAATGGAAATAATACAGTTACAAAACAAGATATATATATGATAGTATATTTAACAGCAGATAATAAAGGATATAGATTAGAAACAATAACTAAAGAAGAAGCATCTCATATTGAAGAAATTGAGCTTGAAGAAAAAATAGATATATCACAAGGTACATATAACATATATGAATATGAACATATAGATAATGTAGGCTTAATGGAAGTATATTTAAAAGATTTTATATTTAGAATATCAACTGCTACTGAAGAAGGATATAATTTATTAAATGAAGAATATAGAGATAAGAGATTTGGTAATGTAAATGAATTTACAAAATATGTTACAGAAAAACAAGACCAATTAAGAGATATTAATATAGTACAATATGATGTTGATTCAAGTGATAGTGATTATAAAATTTATAAGGGAACAGATGAAAATGGAAATTATTATAACATAAAAGAAACCTCATTTATGGAATATGAAATTATGTTAGATAATTATACAATGGAAGATTATTCAGATGCAAGCGATGAAGAAATAATAGAAAAAAGTGCACAAAAATTTATTTTGATGCTAAATTCAGCAGATTATAAAAATGCATATAATTTATTAGAACCAACATTTAAACAAACCAATTTTCCAACAGAACAAGACTTCATAAATTATGTAAAAAGTAATTGGTATAAGAGAAACATTATAGCTTCAAAAGAAGTAACAGATGAAGGAATATGTAATGTAACAATAAAAGAAACATTAAGTACAAAATCAAATAAAATGGAAAAACAATTTAAAGTTACATTATTAGATGATGATATGAACTTTTATATAGAGTTCAATGTGTGATATAATTATATAGATTGGAGGAAAGTTTATGGAAGATGGAAATGAAGGTAAGAATTTAGCACAAGATATGAAAAAAGAGGAAATAGCAGAACAATCTAATACAAAAGAAAATCAAGAAGTAACAGAAAAATACTATATTAATATTAAAGAACTAGAACTAAATAGAATTAAGTTACAAAATGTTAATTTGGTAGAAAAAACAACTGAGGAAACAAATGAAAATGGACAAACTGAAAATGTAGTAACATATGATATATATATGAAATTAAAAGATGGAGTATATGCAAATGTAGCTACAATAAATGAAGAAGGTAGAATTATACCTAATGAAGATATTTTAGATGATGATAGATTTAATGATGCTGATAAAGAAAAATTAGGAGCTGTAATAAATCAGCTAAAAGTAGAGCAACAGGTAAAAGTTAAACTAGATAAATTGCAAGAGCAATTAGAAGGAATAGAGGCAAAGACAAAAGAAGAAATTGAACAAGAAATGGAAGGAAAAGATAGAGATGATAGTATAAAAGACAGAGATGAAACAGATAAGGAAAGAGAAGAAGAAAAAGATGATAAAGAAGAAGAAAATGATTTAAGAGAGGTTGAAGAGGAAGCGGAGCAAAAAGTTATTGCTAAAAGAAAACATATAGATGAAAAAAATGTATGTAAAATTAGGAGAGATAGTCAATTTTTTAAAAACTATCCTAATATACCAAAAACCGCATATTTCTATTTAGATGAAAATGATAGAATGCAAGCTGAATATATAGACAAAGATGGACAAATACAAGAATTATCAGGATTTAATGAAATAAAAGATAAAACAAAAGTTACAAGTTTTGGAAAAGATGGACAAGATGTAAAAGAAAATACTCCATATAGAGTAATGTCAGCAGAAGGTCTAGAAGATAAAAATAAAAATACACAAGATGTAAGGATTGCAATATATAAAGATAATTATGGATATTTAAGAATAGAAACAATACATCAAGGTAGAAATGGACAATGGGAAGGAAAAAATATTGATACATATGGCAGAGATAGAAATACAACCAGAATGAATAGAATGATAGATGAAAAAGATAGAACTCCAACAACAGGTAAAATAGCAAAGAGACAAGAAGAGTTAAAAAGAAGTGGATTTAGCCAAGATGGATTATCACTAGATGAATTTAGTAAACAAAGAAAGATTACTGAATATGTAAGAGATGGATATACATTAGAGGAAGCAAATAGTATTTATGATTATGTAGTAGGTGATTTACAATTAACAGAAGATAAAGCAAAAGAAAAAGTAAATGAAGAAAAATCTAAAGCAAATGCAGAAAAAGAGCCAAGACAAGCTGGTGGTAGAGATATGGGAGAAGAAGCTTATGATAGGTTATTTAACCACCATTAGTCAACATAAAATTTGAAAGAAGCCGTAAAGTATGGTATAATTAATATACAAATTGCCTTTACGGCTAAATAATTGGAGGAGAAATGATTACTTTCATCACGCTTCTGCTTATCATCTTGTCCCTGTTCGTCAACCCAAACTGGTCCGTGGTTCTTGTAGGTTTGGTAATTCTCCTAAACGTAGTGAAAATATACCAGGTCAACAAGATTCGAAAATCAGACCCAGTAGAATGGGGTCTTACCATCATCATCAGTGGAATTTCGCTGGTGGTGGCGACTGGGCTTCTCATCTGGGCATTCGTCTAAGGGGTCCTTCAAAATCAGCTCGAATGAAAATTTCGGGCTTTTATTTTTTGTTATTGTAAAACAATTGTTGTAATTAAAATTAAGCAATTGTTTATTTTTCTTTTTTGTATAAAATTTTCAAAATTTATCATACTAAAAATAGGAGATGATTTATTTTGAAAATTAAAAAAACTATAATTTCTTTAATATTATTAATAATGATAATTTCAATATCTAATATATCAACAGCAATGACACATTATCAAACAGTAGCTACACCAACAGGAATAGTTACAGCATCAGCATTAAATGTAAGACAAGGACCTGGGACAAATTATAAAATTGTAACAATGGTATATAAAAATGAATATATAAGGATATTTGCACAAATTGGTGATTGGTATGTAATACAAACAGATAAAGATTACATTGGAATGGTAAGCAAAAGTTATGTAAGATTAATATACCCAACAGGTGGAACATCAACAAATCAGTCAGGTGTAAGCACTAATACAGGTACAAATACTAGCGAAACAAATAGTAATGGATTAACACAAGATGAGCAAGAAACTTTTGATTTAATAAATGCACAAAGAACCTCTGCAGGACTTGCAGCATTAAAGGTAGATAGCGAGTTACAAAAAGTTGCGAGAGCAAAAGCACAAGATATGGTAGATAAAAACTATTTTTCACATACCTCTCCAACATATGGTTCACCATTTGATATGATGAAAAGCTTTGGAATAAAGTATAAAGCAGCTGGAGAAAACATTGCAGGAAATTCAAGCAATAGTGGAGCAGTAAAAGCATGGATGAATTCAGAAGGTCATAAAGCAAATATTTTAAGTAATAATTATAATTACACAGGATTAGCAGTAGTAAGCAGTCCAAAATATGGAAAAATATATGTTCAAATGTTTATAGGTAAATAGATTAAATAGAAAATATGTTGTAAGCAAGCAATAGAGAAAGATATATTTTTTCTAAGTGATGAAAAAAGTATATATAAAAGTTAAAAGAAAAATAACAAATATTAACAAAAAACATCCACAATATGCACAGCATATTGTGGATAATTTTTTTGTATTATTTTGTATTTTGTGTTATACTAATAAAGAAAAAATTCTTACCAAGGAGGAATAATGTTAGTAACAATTTTTCTAATAATAATAGGATTTTTATTACTAATTTTTGGAGCAGATTTATTAGTTAGAGGTTCAAGTAATATTGCAAAACGTTTTCATATACCAGAAATGCTAATAGGCTTAACAATTGTAGCACTTGGAACTTCTATGCCGGAACTTATGATAACAATTAGCTCTGCAAATAAAGGTGCAACAGATTTAATTATAGGTAATGCAATAGGAAGTAATTTGTGCAATTTACTTTTAATATTAAGTGTAACAGCAATTTTAAGACCGATAGAATTAGAAGGAGATGTAAAAATAGTACACTTACCTGTAGCATATCTTTCTACACTTGCAATACTTATTATGGGAGTAGGTGCATTTGGAAGCCAGCCAGGAGTTATTAGTAAGAAAGATGGAGAATTATTAATTATTTTATATGGTATATATTTCCTATATCCAATTTTAATAGAAATAAAGGACATTTGGAAATCTGGAAGAGAAAATAAAAAGAATCATGAAAAGCCTAAAATTAGTATATTGCTTTCATTAGTATTTGTAGCAATAGGAGCAATATTGTTAAAATTTGGAGGAGACTTAGTTGTTGATGAGGCAAGCGAGCTTGCAACACTTTTTGGAATTAGTCAAAGTGTTATTGGATTAACAATTGTAGCAATAGGAACAGCACTTCCAGAAATGATTACATCAATTATAGCAATTATAAAAGAAGAAGGTGGACTAGCTGTTGGAAACCTTATAGGGTCTTGTATATTAAATGCATTTCTAATTTTAGGAACAGGAGCAATAATAACACCACTCACATTTTCAAGTGAATTTTATAGTGACTTAATATTATTAGCATCTTCTATATTGTTTATATGGATATCATGTTTTATAGGAAGGAAGGATACTATTACAAGATATAAAGCGGGTGTATTGTTGGTAGCTTATGTTATTTATATGATTCAACTATTTAGATAAAAAAATAATAGCATTGTAACTTTTGATAAAATCCACTTAAAACTTATAATTCATTAAGATAGAGCCACTCCATTTATAGAATTTCCAATTGGTACATTAATAAATTTAAATATAAAGTATAAAAGAGAAGAGGAATAATTTTGAAAAAAGAAGAAGCAATAAATGTAATAAAAATTTTAAAAGAATATTATCCAGATGCAACATGTAGTTTAGATTTTAAAACTCCTTTTCAAATGGTAGTAGCAGTAATGTTATCAGCACAATGCACAGATGAAAGAGTAAATAAAACTACACCAAGTTTATTTGAAAAATATGGAACACCAGAAGCAATTTGCAATATGGAACTTGAAGAATTAGAAAGAATAATACATCCTTGTGGTTTTTATAAAAACAAAGCAAAGAATATAAAAGCAATGGCAAAAGTAATTGTAGAAAAGTATGATGGTAAAGTACCGGAAACTATGGAAGAACTAATAAACTTACCGGGTGTAGGAAGAAAAAGTGCAAATGTTGTAATGCTAGAAGCATTTGGAAATCCTCAAGGAATAGCAATAGATACACATGCTAAAAGAATAGCAAATAGAGTAGGTTTATCTAAAAATACTACACCAGAAAAAATAGAACAAGACATTTTAAAATTAATACCAAAAGAATATTATAAAGACGTAAATCACTTACTTGTGTGGCATGGAAGAAATATATGTGATGCAAGAAAACCAAAATGCACGGAATGTCCAATAAAAAAGTATTGTAAATGGGGAACTTAATATTATTGATGTAAATTTAATTAATAATTATTAATTTTGTATAAAAAATGGCTATATAAAAAATACATGTAACAAAAATCACTCTAGTTAAATATAATTAGCTAGGGTGATTTTTATGAGTTTAGCCATTTGTTTAGCAGGCGGAGGAGTAAAAGGTTCAGCACATATAGGAGTTTTAAAAGCATTAGAGGAAGAAAAAATAGAATATGATTACATATCAGGAACATCATCAGGAAGTATTGTTGCGAGTTTAAGTGCTATGGGATATAGTTCAGATGAAATATATGGTCTATTTAAAAAATATTGCAAAAAAATTAAGTATATTGATTTTTGGTATGTATGGAAATTAATTGTAGGTGCATTTTTTACAAGAAAAATAATTGTTGATGGTTTAAACAGTGGTAATACTATTGAAAAAATAGTAAATGAAGCGGCAAAGGAAAAAGGAATATATAATATAAATCAAATAAAAAGGAATTTGCTTATTCCAAGTGTTGAGCTAAGTAATGGAAAATTAAATATGTTTTCTTCAATGAATAAGAGAGCGGGATATTCGGATAAGATTACATATATAAATGATATAAATATTGGCAAGGCTGTAAGGGCAAGTTGCAGTTATCCGGGTGTATTTTCTCCATGTAAATATAATGGTAAGCAACTAATTGATGGTGGAATTAGAGAAAACATTCCATGGAAAGAAGCAAAAGCAAATGGTGCTGATAAAGTATTTTGTATAAAGTTTCAAAATGAAAAAGATGTAAAATTAAGAAATAACATTATAGATATATTATCTAGCTCAATGGATATTATGTGCCATGAATTATCTAATTATGAGTTAGAAGGCGCAGACTATGTACTAAATTTAAAGACTAAGAATGTATCGCTATTAGATACAAGTAAGATAGATGAATTATATGAGCTTGGCTATAAAGAAGGGAAAAAATATGTAAAAGAAGTGTTAAAGGGAATAAAATAAAACCCTTATCCTGTGAAAAGCTCTGGTTGCCTTGACATTAACATAATATACTGATATAATATTCAAGTACATTTTATAGCAATAAGCTATATGTATAATTGGTGCAGGTCAGTCGCCAATATAAATCTTAATAAATTTAGGAGGATTTATCAAATGCAAGTATTCAAAATCTCTGTTAAGTTTGAAGAAAACGGAGAGTGGAGCAATCGGGAAAGTGACAGCGAGGGATACTTGGTAAAGAAATATGACAACGACATAGTACTTGGGTATGTAAACCCAACTTATCGCACCAAATGTAATGAGAGATTCATTAGTGGTTTATACATTAATGAAAAAAAATTGGTCTTTTTACAGATGGTAAATGTTTCATCCTTATCCCCAATATGCTATTGTTTTCCTGATGTAAAGCTGGAAGGATACTGGTCAGGCTATGATGTTCCGCTGGGCTTCTTTCCAGTCTATCCGGGGCATGCATGTTCTCAAGGACATGCCAAAATTAACATTAGTGAGATTCAAGGTGATGAGGCAGAAAAGATTGCAGAAGAAACCGAAAAGGTGTATAAGAAAAATGTTGAAGAGACATCTCTGGGAAATAGATACATCATTAGTAAGACAGCAGATCTTATAGACTTTTTAGAAAAAGATATGGTTTTACAGATGCAGTTGCATTGTGAAAGATGGTAAAAACTGACCTAAATAGTGGTAGTGTTGCTTTTTTGTAATACTACCACTATTTAATTTATTGTGAAAATATTTTTGAAATCAATTCTTAAATTTTTGAACAAAAATAGTTGGTAAAAAAATTATTATAGATATTTCTTTAATGTTTCAACACTATCTTCTTGCATATTAACAAAATCATTTAAAATAGATTTTACATCATTTGCTGCATTAGGATTTTGATTTATCAAACGTCTTCCTTCAATAATCCCCATATTAGTTCCTTGCATTAATAATTCAGATAATTTTGAATCAGTATCATCTTTTATTGTTCTAATTTGTATACCATACCAAGTCATCATCTTATTCATGGCATTAGTTTCATGTGGTTCTTTGTCGCTATAATTAGGGTATAAGTTATTTACTCTTCGTGATATATCCTTATATTTGTTATATTCAACCTCTAATACATGTTTTAAATCACTAGCATTAACTTTTTCAGAAACAAAATTAATTGCATCCATTCCCATAGTAGCTCCTTTATTAACTTCATCTAAAATATTCAAATTTTGATTTTCCATAAAATTCATTCCTTTCATTTAATAGACTAAAAGTCTTTAAAAATAGTATTTGCCAAGAAATAGAAAATATGTATTTTTAATACAACAAATTATAAAAAGTATTGAAAATACATTTTTTAAGAATCCAAATTATTATAACATTATAAATAATTACAAAAGAATACATTGTAAAGTTATATAAAAAATAGTATAATTGCTAAGAGGGGAAAAAGTATATTTATAAGAATAAGGAGATATTTATGAAGAATGTAGCAATATTTGGTTCAACAGGTTCAATTGGAGAAAGCACTTTAAATGTAATAAGAGAAAATAGAAGCTTATTTAATGTGGTAACTTTAGTAGCAGGTAAAAACATAGAAAAGCTAGTAAAACAAATTGAAGAATTTAATCCTAAAAATGTTTACATTATAGATAAAGAAAATGCAGAAACGTTAAAATCAAAATATAAAGATATTAACGTATTTTACGGAGAAGAAGGAATGGAGGAAATTTCTAACCTACAGGATTTTGATATTTCAGTTTCTGCATTAGTTGGTGTAGCTGGTCTTAAGCCAACATATAATATGATAAAAAATGGAAAAACAGTTGCACTTGCAAATAAAGAGGTTTTAGTTGCAGGTGGAGAATTAGTAATGGAAACAGCAAAAAAAAGTGGAGCTAGATTATTAACAGTTGATAGCGAACATAGTGCAATTATGCAATGCTTAAATGGAGAAGAAAATAATAAGATAGATAAAATTTTGCTAACAGCATCTGGAGGACCATTTTTTGATAAAGAGATAACAGATAAAATTACAGTAGAAGAGGCATTAAATCATCCTACATGGAATATGGGAAAAAAGGTTACAATTGATTCTTCAACAATGATGAATAAAGGCTTTGAAGTTATAGAAGCAAAATGGTTATTTAATGTAGAACCAAATCAAATTGAAGTAGTTGTTCATAGAAAAAGTTTAGTACATTCAATGGTTCAGTTTAAAGATGGCACAATTATGGCAAATATAGGACCTAAATCTATGCAAATACCAATAGCGTATGCTTTAAACTATCCAAATAGACTATCAAACAACATAGAAAAATTAGACTTGTTTAAAGTAGCAGATTTGAAATTTGAAAAGCCAGATTTAGATAAATTCAAATGTTTGAAATTGGCATATATAGCTACGGAAAAAGGACATTGCTATCAGGTTATTTTAAATGCTGCAAATGAAATATTAGTAGAAGCATTTTTAAATAGAAAGATAAAATATACTGATATTCCAAAAGGAATAGAAAAAATGCTAAACTCTTATGAAAAGATAGAGTTAAATACAGTTGAAGAAATTTTAGAGTTTGATAAAGAAGTAAAGACAAAAACAAAAGAATATTTAAAACTAACATAGCCTGCATAAGAAAAAGTTTCTCGTGATGTAATAATAATGCTTTTATAAAATTAATATATATTATTAATATAAAGTCACAAAAATTAAAAAGTTTATATAAAATAAAGAGATAAATAAATTGAATTGACAATTAACAAGTTTACGTAAAAAAAGTCAGAACTTGTAGTAAAATGTTGAAAATGGTTGACTTTATGGGAAA